>JBDSYI010000026.1:0-6653 GCA_039925745.1 Casimicrobium sp.
CATCGCTGATCTAGATCGGGCGAGCGGTTACTACCTCACTGAGGCGAACCTTGATATCGCGATTCGGTTCGAACGTATGGTACGCGAGACACTGATGCGGGTAGCGGAGTTTCCGGGCAGCGGTTCACCACAGTTCGGCATGGCATTGAATATTCCCGGTTTGCGCACGGTGCAGACTATGGGGTTCCCGTACACCTTGTTTTACTTCGAGCGCGACAATCACTTGGATGTGGTGCGTCTGCTGCATCAACGACAGGACATCCCGATGCTGTTGTCGGACGAAACCCCCGACGAGTCCGCTGGCACGGACAGTACGCCAACGAACTAGCGATTGCTTTGGCGAGTCTGGCTAGACATCGATCAGCTTGGACACTGACGCGATCGTCGATGGGGTCTGGCGTCCAATGGAACAGTCACTGCACTCAAATCGGTAGGGTTTGGCCGCACAACGCACGAACTTCAGCACGAGCACATTGCTGCGGGCATCGGCGACAGGGCAGCATAAAAAAGTGGGTGGTGCTGCCCGACTGGTTCTTGGGATCAGCCGTCATTTTTTGCGCTGAAAACAAAGGGACCCCAAGAAGTGACGAAAGTCTTTCTTCCATGCGCCGACTGTGGGGAACTGATTGCGTGGATCGACGATTTAAATCGGGCGCACTGGTAGCATCTTGATCGCGTAACGGTAACGAGTCGAGTGATAAATTATCACGCTACGTCCCCCATTAATCCCATTAAGTTGCCGTAGGCTCAATGAGGGGCGGCCTACCAGCGTATGACCCCGCACATGTCTTCCAGTGGGTGGTGCGTACCCTAGCTCACCAGACACAGCGCTTCACTCATCTTCTCGCACCGTCACACTTAATCCAATAATCTCACGAGGCCGCGCTTATCGCGACGTAAGCAGTCCCATCGGCCCAACTGCTGTCTTGTAGCAGTCATTTCTCCAAATCGAACACGTATGAAATTCATTAAACGTGGCTTGCCACCCGCTGCAAAAATGCGCGCACTGCCGTACGCGATTTTCGCATCACGGTGGTTGCAACTGCCGCTCTACCTCGGGCTCATCGTCGCGCAATGCGTGTACGTATTTCACTTTTGGGTGGAGCTTGTCCATCTGATATCCGCTGTTTTTGGCTCGACAGAGTCGGTTCAACTTATCGCGTCATTAGTTCAGCCTTGCGATGTCGCACAGATGGCCGCTAAGCAGCAATTTTGCCCCCCCGTACCCACCAAAATGACTGAGACATTGATCATGCTGGTTGTGTTGGGACTGATTGACGTCGTGATGATCTCTAACCTTCTCATTATGGTGATCGTCGGCGGTTACGAGACGTTTGTCTCCCGCATGAACCTAGAGGCCCACCCCGACCAGCCCGAGTGGTTGTCGCACGTCAATGCCTCGGTATTGAAAGTCAAGTTGGCCACTGCGATCATCGGCATTTCTTCAATTCATTTATTAAAGACTTTTATTAATGCTGAGTCATACAGCGAAAAGACGCTGATCGCACAGACAAGTATTCACGTGGTCTTTTTGTTATCTGCTTTGGCGATCGCCGCTACCGACCGCATGATGGCCCATACTGATCACCACGATAAAAAGATTTATTCGCAATAGCGATATGACCCCAGGGAGATCCGCGTAGCAGCTGCCTGACAATATACCAATGAGCAGAACGGATTCGCTGTAGACGAGGCTTGTTCTTTGCTGATATTGTGCGCCGCCTTGATGCGTTCAGCAGAATACGCGCGCAGCTTAAGCTTCTGAATCCGAGCATTTATTGAGTTAGTCGTCGGACGGCGCAGTGTTCTTGATCGACGAATTTGTTCAGGAACTTCGGCTGGCTCATTTGCTCGGCAAACCGCTGTTAGCTGGTTCAGGCGAAGCAAGTGTTGGAAATGAATGCGGTGTCCGATGCGGTATTTCGGTTTGCCACCTTCGAGTGGGTATCCAATATCTTGCAGATGCATGGCAGCACTTAACACATGGGCGAATCGACGACGATGCATCGCATCGGAGGTAGCTCTGAAAATAGCCGCAGAACGTGCGAAGAGGGTCAATCTGCGGGCCATCTGACGATTTCCTACCAGCGCTACGCGGAGCAAACCCTTGGGGAACCGCCGTCAAGGAGGCGAGGGCCTGCGCTTCACGAAGCATGGTACAGGAAAGACAGTTTAATTAGGAAATTGACCAGATCAAATCGCGCTAGCGCTCGCTTCCAGCGTTTCGGATATGCGAAAAAAAAAAGACGAACGATCCTGTGTTGCGACGGAACTTTGGAAACGGCAACAAAGGTCAGATCATCGGCATCGCCGCAAAGTCTCTCGCACCACCAACGCACCTTTTTGCCTTCCGTCGATCCCGGTTTCCGCTCCCCGTGCGGATCCCGAAGTCTGCGCTCCGGTTCCAAGGCGCAACCACACAACCGCTTCATTTTTTGCGACGCTGGAACCCGTTGAATTTCTGATCGGCTTCGTGCAGAATCGAGGCAAGGGGTTTAGACCTTAGAAAAGTGGAATGAGCGTGGGGATGTGAAGTGGCCGCCTAGTGGCGATACACCGCAGCATCACTCGGGCGCGACACAGTTGTCAGTGTTCGCCCCCGTCCGTAGGACTATCACCATCATTTACATTTTTGTTTAAGGTACGCATAGATGAAGCCCGTCAATCCCCCTTGCTCGCCCAGACGCCCCCTTCCATTCGCGATTGCGCTTGCGTTGGTCACCCTTGCCTATCCTCTGACCTCCAATAGAGTGTCGGCACAAGCGACGCCCGCACCCGCAAGCCCGACAAAAACTCCGGAACAAATCGCTGTTGAAGCAAAGGCCGCGGAACAGGCTAAAGCACAGGCTAGCGCCGATCCGAAGAAAGACCGAGATGCTCAAAAGCTAGAAGCAGTTATTGTCACGGCCACCGGTCGTGCGCAGGCGGCAAGCTCAGTGCCCTACAACGTCACGGCGCTATCGGAGGAGGCACTCCGCGAGGCGAACATTACTGACATCAAAAAATTCATACAACAAAGCCCGAGTATCAACGCGCCTGCCAACAGCGCTCGATTCGCTGATTCGGTGACCGTGCGCGGGTTGAATGTGTCGCCCGTTGGCGCGAACAATATCGAGTACTTCACGCGCAGCACACTCGCCTATTATCTCGACGATACCCCCCTGCCCAACATCGCTTATCGCATCAAGGACATCGCTCGGGTGGAGACGCTACTTGGCCCACAAGGCACACTCTATGGCGCGGGCAGTTTGGGCGGCACCATACGCTACATCACTAACCAGCCCGAATTTAATCGTCTTACTATTCAGGGCAATACAAGTATTTTTTCAGCAGAGGGTGGCGCATTGAGCCACGATACTGACGCCGTCGTGAACATCCCTCTTTCCAAGAATTTCGCTTTTCGCGGCTCGATCTCACGTCTGGATGACGGTGGTTATACCGATCGCGTCTCTAACCCGTACTGGCGCACCGGTGATCTTGCGTGGAGCACGCTGCCTGACCCCAAGCAGAATATCTATAAAAACGATGACTATAACCGCGTGACCAGTGGTCGTGCAGCGTTAGCGTGGCAAGTCACAGATGATCTCAAGCTGACGTTGTCGCACGCGCAACAGGCGCAACTCGCGCATGGCACGAGCGGTACCTCCATTCTTCCATTGGGAATTGCTAACGCGAAATCGCCAGCAGATTATTCGGCCTACGTGAACGCGCGGCGCCCCAGCAGTTACTCACCGTGTGCGGTGGGAACGTGCACTTACACGGACCCAAACAGCACGCCGTTCTATTCAGGATACGACACGGTGCTGTCGCGCTATCCCGAATATGCTGATCGTGATTTCCGTCTGACGTCCTTTGATCTTGCATGGAACGCTGGATTCGCCAGACTCACATCCAGCACGTCAGTATTCCAAGACAGCCGCGTAGGGCAAGCGGACTACGCAGGGCAAGGTGAATCGTTCTATTACGGTTTGGGTGATGCGGGTGCACGCTTTAATAGCGGTCGCTCGGCCTACATGACGTTCAACAACACCTACAAAGGCCTCAGTCACGAGACACGGCTCACCTCAACTGGCGCGGGCCCATTCAGCTGGATTGCCGGCGTCTATCACACGCGCAAAGAATCGAGCCTCAGGTTCTCAGAGTATTTGCCTGGTTTGGATGTTTACAACGGGATCAATCGCGTTGCCGCATCGGGCAATGTAGACGAAGGCTATGGTGAAAATCTTGCTAGCAAGTACACCGAAACAGCACTGTACGGCGAAGTAAATTTCAAGCTCACGCCATTGTGGAATGTAGCCGCGGGTGCGCGCGTGTTTAACTACAAGGACACCGGTACCGCAAAGATTCGCGATTACTCATACGATCTCGTCAATAGCGATACATCAAACACGGTAAGTCAATCGGGCAAGTCGTATTTCAAATTCAACACGTCCTACAACTTCGTGCCTGAGGCGCTGGTGTACGGCACTGTTTCGCAAGGCTTCCGACGCGGGGGCACCAATGCGTTTCGCAATTTTGATGGCAAAACCATTGCGGACAACATCCAGAACTACCAACCCGATTCCACCACCAATTACGAGATTGGCGTGAAGGGTACGTTCTGGGACAGACGCATGTATGTGCAAGCAGACGTCTATCAAATTGACTGGAAAAACGTTCAAACCTATCTCGATCAAGCAGTTGAGAATGGTTTCCCGATCAATGGCACTACCAATGGGCCTAATGCGCGCAGCCGTGGGTTTGAATTTTCCACGCGGTTCAACATTAACGACAACTGGCAATTAAGCCTCGCCTCAGCCTACACCGAAGCGAAATGGACGGGGTCAAAAACCGTTTGTCGCTACACCGATGGCACTGGTTGCCGCGACCCCTATCTCGCGGGTGGAATACTCGGCGGTTCGCCTGACTGGAAGCACAATGTAGGCGTGCGCTACATGACCAATTTCAGCAACGGCAACACGGGTTTTGTGGCCGCCAGCGGGCGCTATGTGGGCAAAGTGCCAGTAGATCGTGGTGACGATCCTGCATCGCCTGTTTCGTCGCGCGACGCTTACACCTTGTTCGACGTGCGGGCGGGTATGTCGATGGAAAAACTCGACGTCACGATTTGGGTCGAAAACGTCGCAAACACGCGCGCGGAAGTGTCGTCGCAACCCGACGCCGTCATGGGGCGTCGCTTGATGTTCACCTCGCCGCGAACCTATGGTGTCAACCTATCGTACGCATTTCGATAGTTATGGAAAGGCGCCGCAGTGCCAACACTTAGCGCTCCTCTGGCGCGAATGAGTCGCATCGCAATAGCGTGCACATTCATCGCGCTCACCGCTTGCAGCACGAGCGTCGAGCGCGGCGCAGCAAAAGCGCCATCCGCAGAGGCGGGTATCGCTTTACCCAATGACGTAACTCCAGGTGCGTTACTTCGCGAAAGTGAGCTTTTTTCTGACGCACAGGGCGGAAACGCACGCTGCATCGCACCGTCTGGCCAAATCGCGATCCGGGCATTTCGGCATCATCGCTACGCGGTTGAATGGATCACCCCATTCAACTGCGGCGGAAGCGTGCCGGCAACATCAGGCTGGGTGAACGAGTCCGATGTGGACTACGCGGGTGCTGCGCTGGAACCGCTATTGATACTCGTCACGCCCAGCTCCTCGTTGAGCATTAACATGGCATACGCGAGCAACAAGATTTTCTGCGATAGCGGCGCATGCAAAATCACCGAACCGCTCTATGGAAAAAACCGATGTTATCTCGCGCCGGAAGCAGCTTTAGCGCTCGAGCGCGCTCAAGTCGCAGCAGTGCGTACCGATCGTGGTCTAAGTCTCAAATTACTAGACTGCTATCGTCCGGTGGCTGTGCAAATAGAAATGTTTAAACAGGTGAACGATCCTGTATGGGTCGCGCGTCCTGCTGCACCACGGTTTGGCGGTCACAATCGCGGCATCGCCGTTGATCTCACGCTTGAGCGAGATGGGCTACCGCTTGATATGGGCGGGTCGTTTGACGCCTTCAGCGCGGTCAGCCAGTACGACTACCCGGCAGTCAGTGCGACCGCCAAGCGTAACCGCACGCTGCTTCGGGAGATTATGATCGCTGCGGGTTTTAAGACCTATGACGCTGAATGGTGGCATTTCTACGTCCCCGGTGAAACTCGTGCAATGGGCTTTCCACTATAAGAACACTGTGAATTGCCAACTAAACTTGGCTCAACATCGCCGTGAAGAAGCGTATGGCCCAACGCTCTGGCCGCTCAAGTGTTGCGATCATCCGTTACCCCGGCGGTTACCAAGAGAGCGCGCGTTTAATGAGCGCGTTGAGAATGCGCTCTTCGTAGCGGTAGAGCGCAGAATAGTTGCCCGGTGCGTGCTCCGGGTCCGCGCCGACGCCACCGACTAAATAGATCACGCCGTCGTTGGTCATTGGGTCAAACACAAACCCAGAGGTCAGCCCCCACGCCTCTCCCAAATGCCCGACGCCCCTGAAACCCCCACCTTCGACTAAACGATCACCAACCCCAGGGCCACTGACATCGAGAAAATGCTGGTTACCGAGGCCCCATTCGTTGAACATTCGCTGTGCATCGCCAGATTCGCTGGTACCGCCATTTGGATTCTTTGCGTCGAACTGCCACTGTGTTGATAGCATCTGCGCCA
>JBDSYI010000027.1:0-2868 GCA_039925745.1 Casimicrobium sp.
GAGCAGCGAGTCAAATTATTTTTTGACTTTTGATGACTTCAAAGCTCGCCTGCGTAGCCCGCGAACGCCCGATAGTGCGCATCGGTCAGTGAGTTGCATTGGCAGCTAGCGCACGGGCCGCCTATCACAGTCCCTCTCGTCGGCAGTGATCGGGGATTTTGTCATCCTTCGGCGCTGTCTCCTTTGCCGACGTCGTCACCATCGTAAGCAAACCGGCGATGGCCCGCAACATGGTCGTGAAAGCGAATTTTAGATGCCTGGCGACGCCCCGCCACTCACCTGGGTCGCGCCATCTATCACAGGCGGCCTAGTCTGAAACGCAGCTGCGCATTAAGTGACCAGCAGCATGGCGCGGCGAGTTATTTCCAGGGTCATTTATTTGCACAAGTACCGCTGGCAAAAACATCAGCTTTTGCGTGAAATGTCGAGTGCTTCGAGGCTAAAGCTACAATTCTTTGAATCTCGACTATAGCCGAAATGCATTTTCAGCCCCCGTATAGTGGTCATTCCAGATAGAAGCTGATAGGCGTCGCGAGGGGCAACGTCGGCTTTACCCCCGCCGCAACATTTTCCCATCCACAAACTTAATTGTCGGAACGTAAAAGGCACTTGCCCGAGCGCGCGTTTGCCGATCAAGAATTCTCAATCGTGGCATTGGTAGCGCTGTCAATGCGGCATTTACTTGCGGTTCCGTCGAGCACTTGTAAAGGTTCTTAAAGCAGCCGGTCATCACGCTTCCACCACTTAGAGAATTATCCACACCATACCTACCAATACCTAAGACCGAAAATCGCGGACGCGACGCAGCATATCCAGCACCAGACCGACAAACGCGGCGGTCCACGCGCCCAGCGCGATGTAGAAAAAAACTTGTGGCAAGAGCCCGAGAAAATTAAATCCCAGAGCTTCGCTCATCCGGTCTGTGCCCACCGCGTACATGCCGAGCGGAAACACCGCCCCCCAATACAACGGGTCGTACTTCATCGGGAACCGCTTGTACACGTGACGCCACAAGGCGAGTATCACCAGCATAGGAATCCACCAGGTGCCTGTTGCCCAATAGAAAACCGTGAATCCCTTGATAAACGGTAGCAGCGAAGTCAAAAAAGGAGCGTCGGCCACGTTGAGGATGAGCAGCGATCCCGCCAGAGTGGAAATTGCCATGGCTCCCATATTGATCCAATACGGCGGCGAGAGGTCGCCCGGAGATAGCGGGAAGAATGTGTAGCGGTAGAAGATAAGCGACATCATCCAGATGTACAACATACCGCCCCACAGCCACATCGAGAGCGCGAGGAAGTTCAGTTCCAACTTCCCCGGTTGGCTTACGTGGGTCGCGAGTAGCGTGCTGAGGACAGCAATCGATTGGGTCGCCACGACAGCCAGCAACCAGGCACCGCTAATGCCCTTGTCAAGCGACGGTTTTTTCTCTTTAACGGTAAACCCTGTAAATATGGTGTAGGTCAGCCCAACCCAAAGCAGCAGCGCCAACACCCAGAGCAGCGTTCCTGTGCGATAGTCCGCCGCGAGCATCACGAACTGTCCGCCAAGGATGCAGGTCGCCGCGACGAGGGTGAAGAATCCGGGGCCGCGCAAATGATCAATCATGTCGCCAAAAAAACGACGTGGGTATCGGAGCATGCGCAGAACGGTCAACAACCAGAGCACTGCGTAGACCAGGATGTTGAGCTGGAACAATACGCGAGCCAAAGATTGCATGTGCTGCATGTGTGCAGCGAGCGAGACAATCCCCGTTGCCATGACCATCCCGAAATACGCGGGCGACAGTCCAGCCAGATGCTCGGGCATTTGGCCACCTGGCAACTCGCGTCTTTCCGAAGTATCGGGTTTATCTCGGGCAGCAATCATGTCGCGCCCAATGATAGAACTAAATGTCAAACCATGAATATTTCACGTTCGCGGAAGCAAGCGCAATCGTCGGCGAATGGCGAGCACCAGTAGCGCTCCCCTGTGCCGCGTGCTGTCGTTGGGGGAAGCGCGCGCTTGGTCTGACCTTCAAAGGAGTAGGCAATGCACGTGACGTTGGTTCCAGGCGACGTGTGCAATTAATTTTTCTCATCCGTCGAACTAGGGCTTTTGCTGATGCAAACCGCAGCGATGATGAAGAGCGGTGTCAGGCCCGTTTACCCGCTAAGCATCCGTAAACTTTGCGACGATCACGAGCAGATGGCGCCGCACCTAAACATGGATACGCTACGCAATCACGCAGTGACAGCGTGCGAAGAACTGTGCCGTACAGCACCATGTCTGGACGTTCAACTTTTCGCTAAAACGACCACCGCTCATGGGCTGCGTCCATTATTTACGGACTATCGACTATGTTAAAAATATTCCGATAGCCCTCTAGCAACCGCCATCTCGTGGAAAAGTTGATTCCCTATTTCCTATTGGCCGCAAAGAATCGGGGGGTGTAAAGCAAAAAAAAGGCAGCCGAAGCTGCCTTTTTATTCAGTGCAAGAAATAACTTACGCTTTTTCCAGCACGCGCGACACTGTCCAGGACTTGGTCTTGGAGAATGGGCGGCACGCTTTGATTTCGACCAAGTCGCCCATTTTGGCAGTGCTGGTTTCGTCGTGGGCGTGGTATTTTTGTGACTTGGTCACGACCTTGCCGTAGAGCGGGTGCTTGACGCGACGCTCGACGAGAACGGTGATGGTTTTGGTCATTTTGTCGCTGACGACGCGACCGGTTTCGATCGCGATAATCGGCGCTTTTGCAACGGCCGGGGGCGTTGCAGACTTGGCTACGGTTGCTGCTTCGCTCATTTGCTTGCTGCCTTCTGATTGAGCACTGTCTTGACGCGAGCGATATCACGACGGGTACGGCTTAATTGGCTCGTATTCGTCA
>JBDSYI010000028.1:0-13233 GCA_039925745.1 Casimicrobium sp.
ATGCCGTATTTCGGCTACGCACGCCAGGATCGCCGACCGCGTTCTGCGCGGGTTGCGATTTCGGCGAAAGTCGTGGCAGACATGCTCTCGGCGGTCGGCGTGGATCGCGTGCTGACGATGGATTTGCACGCAGATCAGATTCAGGGCTTTTTCAATATTCCGGTTGACAATATTTACGCGACGCCGATTTTGCTCGCAGATATCTGGAAGCAGAAATACGAAAACCTCCTGGTGGTGTCGCCGGACGTTGGCGGCGTGGTGCGGGCTCGCGCCGTTGCCAAACGTCTCGACACCGATCTCGCGATCATCGACAAACGTCGCCCGAAGGCGAACGTGTCGGAGGTCATGAACATCATTGGTGACGTGGCCGGCCGTACCTGCCTCATCATGGACGACATTGTTGATACCGCCAACACCTTGTGCAAAGGCGCGCAGGCGTTGAAGGACAACGGTGCGGTGAAGGTGATCGCGTATTGCACGCATGCTGTGCTGTCGGGCGAAGCGGTGAATCGTATTTCGGGCGACGCGATTGATTCGCTGGTGGTGACGGACACGATTCCGTTGTCAAAAGAAGCGCAGGCACTTGGCAAAATTCGCCAGATTTCCAGCGCGCAATTGATCGCGGAAACGATGCAACGCATAAGCAACGAGGACAGTGTGTCGTCCTTGTTTACCGAGTAGTTTTTACTCAAGAATTTTTCTCACCCGTAATGAAGCGGGCGGGCCTTTGACGACACACTGGTCGCGGTGTCTCGACAAAACCAAATAACCATCATTGGAGTTACAAAAATGGCAACCGAATTCACCGCGTTCTCGCGGTCAGCGCTGGGCAGTAGTGCGAGCCGCCGCCTGCGTCTTACGGCCAAAGTGCCGGGCATCGTCTATGGCGGTACTGACAAACCCGTCATGATCGAACTCGATCACAACGCACTGTGGTATGCCCTCAAAAAAGAGGACTTCCATAGCTCAATCCTGACCATGACGGTCGACAAAACCACGAGCCAGGTGCTCCTGCGCGACGTGCAATATCACCCGTTCAAACAGCTGATCCAGCACATCGATTTTCAGCGCGTCGAAGCGAACAAAAAGATTCACATGAAGGTTCCGGTTCACTTCGTGAATCAGGAAATCTCGCCTGCGGTGAAACTCTCAGCAGCCGTGGTCAATCACGTGCTCTCCGATGTTGAAATCTCTTGCTTGCCGAAAGACCTGCCGAGCTTCATCGAAGTTGATTTGCAAGACCTCGTCGCAGGTTCGTCCGTTCACGCCTCTGACGTGAAGTTGCCTGACGGCGTATCGCTCGTATTCCATGGCCGTAACAAAGATGCCGTGTTTGCCACCGCATCCACCGTCAAGGAAGACGCCACTGCTACCGCTGACGGCGCCCCCGTTGCCGCTGAAGTTGCAGCGTCCAAGCAGAAGGCTCCGGCCGCTGCCGCTGCTGTGCCAAACAAAGAAGGCGCCAACAAGGACAAGGACCTCAAGAAGAAGAAATAATCTTCTACGGTTCCAAAAAAGGCTCGCAATTGCGGGCCTTTTTTACGAGGTATTTAGTAGTCAACTTTTTCCTGAAATCATTGCTGATAAGGGGGCAACGGCCGAATTTGATGAAAGTCGACATCAGGCCAAATTAGCGATTAGCCCCTGTTAAATAGTCATCTCAAGAAAAAGCTGTTAATTTGCGTTTACACTGTGCAGCAGCAATTTCAGCTTTAACATTAGTCTGTGACTTCCCCCAAACTACCCATCAAACTCGTTGTCGGCCTCGGTAATCCTGGCCCGGAATACGAACGCACGCGGCATAACGCGGGGTTCTGGCTGGCCGAAGACGTGGCGCACGAAATTGGCGGCAGCTTCGCGAGCGAGAAGAAGTTTGACGGGCTGTTGGCCCGTGGCATTGGCGCGGCGAGTGAGGTGCGTGTTCTCAAGCCGCAAAAGTACATGAACCTCTCAGGCCAGAGCGTTGCGTCTGTCGCGAATTTTTACGCGATTGCACCCGCTGAAATTCTCGTCGCGCATGACGAACTGGATCTCGACGCTGGCGACATCAAATTCAAATTCGGTGGTGGTCACGCCGGACACAATGGTCTGCGCGACATTCAGTCAAAGCTTGGCACGGGCGACTACTGGCGCTTGCGCATCGGCATCGGTCATCCACGCGACTCGGTGAACGCGCATCAGCCTGTTGCCGACTGGGTGTTGCAGCGGCCCCGTCGCGACGAACAGGACGCCATTGAAGTGGCGATCGAACGCGCACTGGCCGTCTGGAGATTTCTCGTCGTCGGCGATATGGAGAGCGCTGTGAAGAACCTGCACACAAAACCAAAGGCTGATCGACCGATGGTTAAGGACATCGCGTGAGTGCCCTCGCGAAGGACATCTCGTGACTTCCCTGGCAACCGCCGCCGCGTTACTCGCCGCTGCCGTGCTGCTTGTCCCGCTGTTCAAAAAGCTTGGACTCGGCTCGGTCATGGGTTATCTCGTGGCGGGCGTGCTGATCGGACCGTCCGCATTCGGCGTCATCCATGAACCTGAAACCGTGCTGCAAACTGCCGAGTTTGGTGTCACGTTGCTCATGTTCATCATCGGCCTTGAGTTGCAAACTGATCGCTTATGGGCACTCCGCAGATCTGTGTTCGGTCTCGGTAGTCTGCACATGCTGGCTTGCACCGTTGTGCTCGGCACACTTGCGTGGTCGTTGAACATTCTTGGCGTCGCTGCGATTATTGTCGGTGTGGCTTTGACCATGACCTCGACGGCCTTTGCGCTGCCGCTCCTCGGTGAGCGAGGCGAAATCGATTCGCAATATGGACGCGAGACTTTTTCGGTACTGCTGTTTCAGGATTTAAGCGTCATCCCAATCATCGCGTTGGTGGGGCTGGCAGGTGCAACCGCTGGCGGCGGCGTCAAGCTCGGCTGGCCCGCGCTGGTAGCGGTGGTTGCCGTTGTGCTGCTCGGGCGACCGGTGTTGTCGCTGATGTTCAAGTACGCATCGAAATTTGGCTCGCACGAAATCTTCACCGCTGCTGCTTTGCTGACCACGGTTGGTTTGGCATGGCTCATGACAAGCGTCGGCTTGTCGACCACGCTGGGCGCGTTTTTGGCCGGTGTGCTGCTCGCTGATTCGCAGTTTCGTCATCAACTCGAAGCGAGTATTGAACCGTTCGAATCGCTGCTATTGGGCCTGTTTTTCATGGCTGTTGGCATGAGCGTGAATCTGGATTTGCTCAAACGTGCGCCACTCGCGATGCTCGCATTAGCCGCCGGGATATTGCTCTTGAAGGCAGTGACGTTCTATGTCGTTCGCCGATTCATCACCGGTGCCTCCGATAAGCTTGCGCGGCCACAGGCGCTGGCGCTCGCGGTGGGCGGCGAATTTGCCTTTGTCCTGTTCAACGCGGGAACCAGTGCCAATCTAATTTCGCCACAGGAAAACGAAGTGCTTACGGTCGTGGTGGTGCTGACCATGGTGCTTGCACCGCTCGCATGGATTTTCAACGACAAAGTTTTGACGCCGTGGCTCACCGGCGACGAGGAGCCGGCACCGTTTGATCGTATTGATGATCCTGGCACGCCCGTCATCATTGCTGGCTTTGGTCGCGTGGGGCAGATCATTGGGCGTGTGCTTAACATGCGTCGCGTCGCCTTTACTGCGGTGGATGCGAGCACGGATCATGTCGACGTTATTCGCCGTTTCGGTAACAAGATCTACTACGGCGATGCCACACACCTCGACCTGTTGCGCGCCGCAAAGACGGATCAAGCGAAACTTTTTGTCGTGTGTATTGATGACGTCAATACGTCGATAGCCACCGTTAAACTGGTGCAGAAACACTTTCCGTCGGTGAAAGTGCTGGCTCGCGCACGGAACCGTACGCACCTGCTGCAGCTTCGGGAAATCGGCGTGGAATCGCCGATCCGTGAGACGTTTGCCGGCAGTGTTGAATTGTCGAAGCTGGTGCTCGAAAGCCTGGGTGAAACCGGCGAACAAATCGAAAAGACGCTCAATATGTTTGTTCAACACGACATCGAGATGCTGGAACGGCAACAAGCGGTGTTTCAGGACGAGGCAAAGCTCATCGCATTGTCGAAAACTGCGCGCGCGGAGCTCGATACGATCCTGCGCGAAGATGCCGAGGCTGACGGCCGCAGCGACCAGCTGGCGCCTGAACTGCAAAACCAAATTGAGGCAGCAAGAACATGAGTCGTTTGAAAATCGCGGTCGCTGGCGCAGCATTGCTGGCATTTTCCGGGAATGCAATGAGCTTTGATCTGCAGGCGCATCGAGGCGGACGTGGGCTCGCACCAGAGAACACGTTAACGTCGTTTTCTAACGCACTCGACATTGGAGTTAATACGCTCGAGCTGGACGTCGGCATCACCAAAGACGGCGTGATGGTGATCTCACATGATCGCTATTTGAACGCCGACATCACGCGCGATGCGCAGGGCGTGTTCCTCGCCGGGCGTGGCCCGACGATCGCATCGCTGACTTTTGCTGAGCTGCAGCGCTACGATGTGGGGCGTCAAAATCCTGCCAGCAATTACGCGAAATCCTTCCCGCAACAAAAGGGCACCGATGGCGAACGTGTTCCGACGTTGGCGTCGCTGTTTGCGCTTGCTGCGAAGCGAGGTGCAACCGATGTGCGCTTCAACATAGAAACCAAAATTTCGCCGTCCGCTGCGGCAGAAACACTCGCGCCCGAGCCGTTCGTGCGCGCGTTGATCGCGGAGATTCGTAGCGCCGGACTCACGCGTCGCGCGACGATTCAATCGTTCGACTGGCGCACGTTGCGGATTGCACAGCGCGAAGCGCCGGAGATCGTAACCGTTTATCTCACCAGCCAGCAGGGCGCGGGCGACATGGTGCAAGTCGGCAAACCGGGTGCATCGCCTTGGCTCGCGGGCTTCGATGTTGATGATTACGCGGGCTCGGTGCCGAAGCTCGTGAAAGCGGCGGGAGGCACTGTGTGGTCGCCCAATTTCAAGGATGTGACCGAAGCATTGGTGCGTGAGGCGCAGTCACTGGGGGTGAAAATCGTACCGTGGACAGTGAACGATGACGCTGATCTGTCGCGCCTGCTTGACTGGAAAGTTGACGGCTTGATCACCGATTACCCAGATCGTCTGCGTGCGCTCTTGAAGGCTCGTGCGATGGCGTTGCCGACGCAGTATCCGGCAATGAAATAGCGCCACTCCCGCAAGAGCACGCTACTTCTTCATGCGCTCTCGAATCGCTGGCAACAGCTTCCCGTCAATATCTTCTTCGCCCAGCGCATACGCGATAAATTTGTCGCCTTCATACAGGCTAAAGCTCGGGTAGCCCTTGATCTTGCCGTCGGTTTCGTTCTTCACGCGCAGCCACAACCATTGCTGATCGGGTTTGAAATCTTCTGCCGCAAACGGTCGTGCGAGGGTTGGTTTTTTGACGATCATGTAGCGCACCGCTTTGCCTTCGGGGCTCTTCAGGAATTTCGCTTCACCGCCCGAACCCACGACGGAGCCCTCCCACCACGTACACCAGCGGCAATCTTTGGCCGACCAGTAGACAACAGTGAGCGGATCCCCGGCAGCCCAGGCCGAGCTTGCGCCGCCAGTAAACAACGCCGCGCCAAATATCGCAATCAGGTGTTTAGCAGGGTGTTTCATACGCACAACCGATCTTGATTACGCCAACAATTTCTTCACGTAAGCGACATACGCCTTCATCGCGTCATCATTGCTCGCGCCCTTTTTTGTAGCCCAGGCGTCAAATTTGGCACGTCCCACCGGATCCATGATGCCGGGGCGCCGTCCCGCTGCATCGCCCTCTGTGCCTTGCTTGTAGAGCGCGTACAGCTCCAGCAACGTCGCGTTATCGGGCTTTTCTTTGAGCGTTTTTACGTCGGCTTGCGCTTTTTCGAAATCGTCCTTGATTGCCATGGCTTCATCTCCTTAAATATGGGAACCTAGCGGCTATTATTGTTGATGCAAGGCTTCCGCCGCAAGCGGGCAAAAACTTATAGGCTTTGCGCAAAAGGAGTGGGCCGTGGCCAAACACAAAATGAGCAGCGTCGACACCGCGTGGCTGCGGATGGATTCGACGACCAATCTGATGATGATCGTCGGCGTCATGATGTTCGACACGCCGCTCGACGTGCCGCGTTTGAAGGCCGCGCTCGAAGGCCGCCTTTTGGTATATCCGCGCTTTCGACAGTATGTCGTGGATGACGGTATGTCAGCGCACTGGATCGACGATGAATCGTTTGACATCGACGCCCACTTGCATCGCGTGCGATTGCCCGGCGCAGGCGGCGAGCGCGAATTGCAGGCGATGGTGGCCGATCTTGCGAGTGAGAGGCTCGACAGGGGCAAGCCGCTGTGGCAGATGCATCTGGTCGAGCACTATCAGGGTGGCTCGGCACTTATCACCCGGATTCATCACTGTATCGCTGACGGCATCGCGCTGATCGGCGTGCTGCTGAACATGACCGAGGAAGATGCGAACGCACCCGATACACCGCATGGAGTGCCTGATTTTGGCAAATCCAAAATCAAAAAATTCGCAAAGCGCCGCGAAACGTCGTTCAATATTTTCGACGCGCTTGGCCCGTTTGGCGCGCAACTGCAAAGTAAGCTTGCCCCGGCCATGCACGCACTCGCCCCTGTTGCCGAACTGGCGCAATCAGCACTTACCAAACTCGGCCCGCTGAAGGCTCCGATTGAGTCCGCGCTGGACGACGGGGCACGCATGGGCAGCCGTGTGGTCGCCAAATACAGCCGCTGGGTCGACGATCCGACGCAGGCGATGGATGCCGCGAAGGTTGCGGCTGGATTCGCACAGGAGCTCGCCGCGCTGGCGTTGCTGCCGAACGACACGCCGACCCGACTTAAGGGCAAAACAGGCACGGTCAAATGCGTCGCGTGGAGCGACCCCATCGATCTCGTTCGCGTGAAGGATGTGGGCTACGTCCTTGGCTGCTCGGTGAACGACGTTTTGCTGGCATGCGTAGCAGGTGCAATTCGCAGCTATCTGGTGAGCAAGGGCGATACCGTGGATGGTGACGCCGGGCTTCGCGCATTCGTGCCTGTCAATTTGCGAGCCCCGGGCAAAGAGCACAAGCTCGGCAATCATTTCGGGCTCGTCGGCCTCGTATTGCCGATTGGTGAAGCCAATCCGATTGCGCGCGTGTTTGAAGTGCGTCGTCGCATGGGAGAGTTAAAGACCGGGTATCAGGCCGCTGTGAGCATGGCTTTGCTCGGCGTCTTGGGCTACGTGCCAAAAGCGATCCAGCGACAGGCGCTTAGTTTGCTGAGCGACAAGGGCACGGCCGTGATGACCAACGTGCCTGGCCCGGCAAAACCGCTCTACCTCGCGGGCAGTAAAATTTCGCAGAACATGTTCTGGGTGCCGCAGAGCGGGCACGTTGGCATGGGCGTATCGATACTTTCGTACGCCGGTGGCGTCCAGTTCGGCCTGATCACTGATCGCAAACTTTGTCCCGATCCACAAGCCGTTATCAGCCAGTTTGAGCCTGAGTTCCAGAAGCTGATGACATCACTGATGTGGCTGGAAAAAGGCTGGGTCGGCGCCGATTCGGGGGCATTTGACGAAATGCTCACGGCAGAGCAACCGGTTGCCGTCACGCCGAAACCAAAAGCGCGCAAGAAAAAAGCAGCGCGCTAGTGCGAGACGTCTCGCACTTGGAGTCGCGATGGGCGACTGCACTAATGATCAAGGCTACAGCCCTGTCAACAAGACACCCGGTCGCTCGCGATTTATGGCCTGCCCAGCTGCGTTTCCAAAAACGCGATCATCTGGTTGTACAGATCAATGCGATTCTCCAGTTTGCCAAAACCGTGACCTTCCTTCGCCTGTACGACGTAAGCTTTCGCGGGATTGCCAGCATCTTTGAGCGCCCTGTCCATCGCGTTGATTTGATCTATCGGCACCCGAATATCGTCGCGGCCGGCGTAGAGGAAAATGGCCCCCTTGATCTTCGCGGCATGATTAACCGGTGACAGGTCTTTCACCAATTGCGATCTCAGATCGGTCGTGCCGATGATGCCCTTCCACAAATCGACCGCGGCCGGGTCGCTGACGTAGTCGGTGTCGAGTGACGTGTTTTGAAAAACAAGATCAACCGGGGCGTGGCCCGCTATGGCGCACTTGAACATATCCGGCGTTTTGACCATGGCCTGCAGCGCGGCGTAACCGCCATAGCTTGCGCCAGAAATACAGACGCGCTTCGGATCGGTGTAGCCCTGATCCACCGCCCACTTCAAAGCGTCCTCGTGATCCTCCGACATCTGGCGACCGATTGCGCCAAAA
The DNA here is from genome assembly GCA_039925745.1 of Casimicrobium sp. Classification (GTDB taxonomy): domain Bacteria; phylum Pseudomonadota; class Gammaproteobacteria; order Burkholderiales; family Casimicrobiaceae; genus Casimicrobium. The sequence goes on from JBDSYI010000028.1 coordinate 8,312, forward strand.
CCTGCCGTAAAGATTTTGTTACCCATGCCCGGCGTGATCCGGAAATTGGGCACCACGACCGCGTATCCGCGCGACGCAAATAGCTGTGCTTCAATGTAGCCAAAGCCTTGACCAAACTCGTCTGCACGAACGGTTGGGCCACCGTGAATGTGTACGACAGTGGGCAGCTTCGTGCCTGTTTTGTACCCTTTTGGCAGGAACAAATAACCGGGGATTTCCAGACCGTCACGTGTCCTGAAGACAAACGGGCGCTGCTGAACGAGCTTGCCTTCGAGCCATGGGCGCGATGATCCAATTTCTTCTAGCCTGCGTTTGGCTTCGTCGAAAAGATACCAGCGCATTGGGCTGGTGTCCGAGAAGGACGTCACTAAAAATCGTTTGCCGTCAGGCGTTCGGGTAAAGGAATTAATCATCCCCGGTAGCGCACCATCCAGCGTGCGTTGCACTTTTGCGCGAGCTTCATCGATCCAGATCGTCTCCGGTTTTTCGGCGGCAACGCGGTAGCCGACAATGCTGTCGTCAACCGCACTGAGAAGCACTCCGGCAACGCGATCGCCTTGCGAATCGGCACCCATGTCGTAGCGCGCGTGCTGCGCAACGATCGCACCCAATTTCTTCTGGTTCGGGTCGTAGCGATATACCGCCATCGTGTCGCGACCCTGATTAGTCGCGACTTGCAACATCTGATCGTCCGCCTCAAACACCAGCGGTACAAACGCGGAGCCCTTGTCGAGTGCGTATCGGGCAATCTCTCCCCATGCGGAGTCGGCCGACTTGCGATAGTAAACAATGCGTGTTAGTTGATCCTTGACGCCGCTGACCACGACGCGCGGCACCATTTTGCTGTCGACCAACCACTCAAGCGTCAGCGAAGACGGGCGCCCTGTTGTGAGAATCGTCGTGCGGCCGTTATTCAAATTCAACCGGTAGAGATCAACCGAATCTTCGCTCGTCAAATTGCCTTGCGCAATGACTTCATCAGTGTTGCCGGGAATAGTGCGAAACAGCGAGAGCCCACGGTAGATGTACTGGTTATTGGCGCGGGATTCACGCACGGTGGCCGCCAGTCGGCGTGCGTTCTGACCGTCTCGCCCGACCACAAAGAGTCCACCGCCGTCAAATTGCCCTGCGCCGGTCGGAGAGTTCGCCTGGCCAAGGGAAAAAAGCAGTCGCTCGTCGCCCACCCACGAAACGTTGATTACGTCGAAGTCGTCGAAGTTGGTGAGCAGGGTGCCTTTTCGGGTGTCCATGTCGATCACCAGCAAGTTCATGCGCCCCTTTGATGGAGCGGTCGCAGCCAGATACTTTCCGCTGCGCGACAACGTGGGATTAGCCAGCTGGGGGTTTTTCCAGATGTCTTCGATCGACAGCGGCCTGGAAGGCGCGGCGGGCGGCGTCTGCGCATGGCTAATCGTTGCAAACGTCAGCAGGGATAGAACAAGAAATCGCCACATAAAGCCTCCGAAACGGACAGGGTTTAGCTGCAAAGTGCGTGGATCTAGCGGTCAACCGCATCACGGGACGAAACCACCACCAAGTGACGGGTAGATTAGCAAAATCCAGCGATCTGCGCCAACAATCAAAAAACAACTTAAAATCGTTTCCGTAAGCAATTTTTTCGAAGATAAAAAGGTCGCAAAATATGGCCGCACTTCCGTCATTGCAGCAGCTCCGCTATCTCATCGCTTTAGAGGAGGAAGGGCATTTTGGCCGTGCTGCCGAAAAAAGTTTCATTACGCAAAGTACGCTTTCAGCCAGTCTGCGCGATCTGGAAAGCACGCTGGATGTGACTCTGGTTGAGCGTGACCGGCGGCATGTGGCATTCACCGCGATTGGTGATGCGGTGGTTTCGCGGGCGCGCGATCTGGTGGCCCAGGCCGGCGACCTGGTCGAGCTCTGCGCATCGTCGCGCAATCCGCTCACGGGCACCTTCCGGCTTGGTGTCATCCCCACTATTGCGCCGTTTGCTCTGCCGTCATCACTCACCCAGCTACGCACGCTCTATCCAAAGCTCAAGCTGCTCCTGCGTGAAGATTTAACGGCGATTTGCATTGATCGGCTCCTCGCCAGCTCGCTGGACGCCGCGCTGATTGCGTTGCCGTACGACCTTCCAGCAGGTATCGAAACGCTCTCTCTGTTTGATGACGAATTCCTGTTCGTCACCGCTGACCCGAAGCTCGGCGCCGCGCAGTCGCCGCTACCTATTGAAAAGATTGACTCCGACCAGCTGCTCTTGCTGGAAGATGGCCACTGTCTTCGCGAGCACGCCATCGCTGCCTGTTCGCTTAAAAGCGCGAACAGCAATCGCTCAATCGCCGCCACCAGCTTGATCACGCTCACCCACATGGTTCAGAGCGGTCTCGGACACACGTTGCTGCCCGAGCTTGCGATTGCGGGTGGCGTGCTGTCCGGGTCAAGTCTCTACGCACGACGCTTTACGCCGCGCGGACCGTCGCGCACGATCGCGCTCGCGTTTCGGAAGACTTCTGCGCGGCGTGAAGAAATTGCCGAATTGGGCAAAATTTTTGCGCAAAGCAAAGGCTTTACGGGAGCGGCGCGGGCAAAAACTGCGAGGCAGGCGCGCACCCGCAAATAGTTTTGCCGGTCGCGAACGTGTGGCGATGCAGAATCCATGTTTGTGCAATCGCTTGGCCGCCGAAGCCCCAATAAATCGTCAGGATCGCGACCTCTGTGAAACCAACCCATCGTCGTAGTTCTGTGCTGTCGCTGCGTGCGGCCACCACCACTGTTATCTGCGCAATCAACATTGCATTCGCACCCGTCGCCCACGCGCAGACGTCGACGCCAGCGCCCACACCTGCAAATACCCCGACGAACGACGCCGCTCCAGACGACAAAGCAGAGACCAAGACGAAGCCACCCCAAGTCGTCGACAAGGTAGAGATTAAGGGTTCGCAATCGGACTATGACGAACGGCGCGAGGACACGGCTACGAAGATCGTGGTGACGTCGGAAGAAATTCGCAAGTTCGGCGACACGCAAATTCTAGACGTCATGAAACGCCTGCCTGGCGTCACGGTGCAGAACAACGCCATTCGTCTGCGCGGCCTCGGCAATGGCTATACGCAAATTCTCATCGACGGCGAGCGGCCACCACCGGGCTTTTCGATTGAAAACCTGTCGCCCGATCTGGTGGAGCGTATCGAAATCATTCGCGCGGCAACCGCCGAATACAGCACGCAAGCCGTGGCCGGTACGGTGAACATCGTGATGAAGAAAAAGTTTAGCGTGTCCAAACGCGACGTGAACGTCGGGTGGTACAGCGGAACCGGATACACATCGCAAAGCGCAGGCTTCAGCATCGCCGACAAAGTCGATCAGTTGGCTTTCTCGTTCGGTGGATATGCCGGGCGCGGCACATTTGACTATGCTTCCGTTGGCAATTCGGTCGGTCTAAATTCGACCGGTCAGCGCGTTCTGGAGCGGGTGTCGAACACGGCCAGCTTCGGCAACAATCGGTACGCTGGACTCTACTCGACCCTCGCATGGACGCTAACGGGAGGCGACTCGTTCACCCTGAGTCCGTCGTTCAATATCAGCCAGTACAACTCGCAATTTCACTCAAGCACTCAGTATTTGTTGGGTGACAGCACAATCTACCCGATCTCGGACGGTCGTAATCGCGGCAGCAGCTGGAACGCTGGCAACACTGCGAACTGGATCCTCAAGTGGCAGAGCGGCGCGAAGCTGGACCTGAAGCTCAGCGCGAACGTCGGTGCCCGTAACAGCGACTCTTTTAGCAATTCGTTCAACTACGACAACACACCGACGCTTGAGCGCAGCTCGCTCGGGCCGTCGCGGGACCGTCGCGCAGCGTTCGTCGGAAAATATTCCACACCCATCGTTGACGGCCATTCGTTGCTTGCGGGTTGGGATATTGGCTTCAATCGCAGCATCTCATCGCTTCGCGTGGTTGAGACCAATGTTGCCGCCGACGCGATTGACACGCTCGAAGACTATGTTGCCAACGTGCAGAAGTTCGCCCTGTTTGCGCAGGATGAATGGAGCGTCACGCCGAATTGGTCGGTGTATTTCGGTTTGCGCTGGGAGGGCATTGACACCACGAGCGACGGCACCGGCGTGCCCACCACCACCAATCGCTCGAGCGTGGTGAGCCCGCTTTTTCAGACTTTGTGGAAATTCCCTGACAAATCCGGACGCCAGTTTCGTCTGGCGCTGACTCGCACTTACAAAGCGCCTGAGACCGCCGCCCTGGTGCCGCGAATCTATCGATCCACCGTCAACACCTCAACCTCGCCCGACTACCAGACTGGAAACAGCCGCCTGAAGCCCGAGCTTGCCACCGGCGTTGACATCGCCTACGAGCACTTTTTCGCCAAAGGCGCCTCGATGAGCTTGAGCGGCAGCGTTCGCGCACTGAGCGAATACAACTCAAGGGGCACTTTTCTGATTAACGATCGCTGGGTCAACAAGCCCATCAACAACGGCAATGCCACGTCGCGCAGCATCGAGTTTGACGCCAAATTTCCGCTGCAATCCATCTACGGAAGCGCGCCACCGATTGATTTTCGCTTCAACATTGCGCGCAACTTTTCGCGGGTTGAAGAAGTGCCCGGCCCGAACAACCGTCTCGACCAGCAGGTGCCATTGAGCGGCACCTTCGGTCTCGACTACCGCATGCGCGGTGGCATGGTGGTGGCCGGCGCGAGTTACAGCTTCAAAAGTGGGGGTGACGTTCGACTCACGGTTAACCAAATCAACTACTCGGCGCCGAAACGTGAACTCGAGATGTACGTGCTCTACAAATACACACCCAAGCTCCAGTTTCGACTGCGACTGGCCAACGTGCTGCATCAAGATCAGGTCACGGCGTCCACGTACTTCGACGACACAGGCAGCACCCGATCAAGCAGCCTGCGACCGACGCAAATGAATATCGG
>JBDSYI010000029.1:0-3815 GCA_039925745.1 Casimicrobium sp.
ACGGCGACGATTTCCAACATCATCGGTGTATCGGCTTGCATCGAGCCTAACTACGAAAACCTGTTCGTCAAATCGAACCTTTCGGGAGAGTTCACCGTCATTAACGAGCATCTCGTGGACGACCTGAAAGCGCGCGGCTTGTGGGACGAAGTCATGATTTCTGATCTTAAATATTTCGACGGCGCGCTCGCCAAAATCGATCGCATCCCCGATGATCTGAAAGCCAATTACGCCACAGCGTTTGAGATGGATGTGTCGTGGTTGGTCGAGGCCGCCTCGCGTCGCCAAAAGTGGATCGATCAAGCGCAGTCGCTCAATATCTACATGGCAGGCGCGTCAGGTAAACGGCTCGACGAAACCTACAAGCTGGCGTGGAAACGTGGCCTCAAAACGACCTATTACCTGCGCACCTTGGGCGCGACCAGCGCCGAGAAATCAACAGGCAAAGGCGGCGAGTTGAACGCCGTAACGTCCTCTGGCGGCGCGCATGCAGCGAAGGTGGCGACGTCAACCGCGTCTCCGATCACGACTGCACCGGCCGTTGCTGCAGTACCGCGTGTCAACCCGGCAGTTGAGGCCGATTTGCCAGCCACGGACATGAAGTTTTGCTCGATCGACAACCCTGATTGCGAGGCCTGCCAATAGCCGTACAGAGCGCATCTCACGCAATCAGAAAAATCGCATCTGCGAACCGCGCAATAATGGGCGTTACGGAGCAGATCAGCACTCGCTGATGGACACTCAGTAATCACATCACACCTAGGAGACAAAAATGGGTTTTTTCAGTTTTATTAAAGACGCTGGCGAGAAATTGTTCGGCCACAAAGAAGCCGAAGCTGCAGCAGCAGCCGCGGCAGCCACTGACGACGCCGCCGCTAAAGCAAAGCTCGACGCTACCAACCGCGCAGCGGGTGATGCGATCCAGACTTATATCGAATCGCAGGGCCTGAAGATCACCGGTCTCGTGGTGACCTTCGACGCAGCCGCATCGACAGTGAATCTGTTTGGCGTGGCTGATGATCAGGCGACCAAAGAAAAGGCGCTTTTGTGCGCTGGTAACGTTTCGGGCGTGACCAACGTTAACGACAACATGTCAGTCGATCAGTCAGAGCCAGAAGCCACGTATCACGACGTCGTCTCGGGCGACACCCTGTCGAAAATTGCCAAAGCTGCATACGGCGATGCCAACAAGTACATGGTGATCTTCGAAGCCAACAAACCGATGTTGTCGAATCCTGACAAGATCTACCCAGGTCAAAAGCTGCGCATTCCGCCGCTCTAACCTGTCCTGACAACGCGCTCTTTTGGTTGATCCGAAAGCGCGCGATTGCCCCGAGCTAGCTTGATCAGTTCGGGGGTTGCGATGAGGGCTCTGTCAGCGTGTCAACTGGGCACGCAATATATGCAGAACCCTGATCGCAGCAAGCGTCACTCGCGCGGTTCACACCAGCAATGGGTGAACCGCCCCCCGAGCGAAGGGGGAGTGACATTGGCTGTAAGTGCGGTGGAATAGCTCGGCTCGCGCGAGTGACGCCACCGTGATTTGCACATCCTCAAGCCTCAAGTTCAAAATAAACTGAAGGCCGAGTGTGTGTACCTTAAGGAAGGGAGGTGATCCTGTGGCAACTAAAGAGCACAAGTGGGAGTTCTACCAAGACAAGGCTGGCAAACATCGCTGGCGTCGTATCGCGTCGAATGGCAATGTGATTGGTGCGTCGTCGCAAGGCTACGTCACCCCAAAAGATTGTCGAAATAACGCGATTCTGAACGGCTATCCAGTTCCGCCGCCTCCAGCCGCCGCTTAGCCACGCTAAGCCGGTTTGGATACGGTTACTGAAATCAGCTTGATCAGAGACGTAAGTTTTTGTATTTCGCCACCGCAGGTACCCACCCGCGCGATCTAACCGCCGAGGACTTCTTTTCCAGCGATGGGAACAAAGTTTTCGGTGGCTTTTTCAGAGCGCATTGATTGCGTGTGAATAGTTTTATCGAACGATTGTTTCAACAATATTTCGCCGAGCCGTTCACATTGGACACAGATTCAAATCAATCAGTACCCTCTGAAAAATCCAGCAGAGAAATGAACCATTGCAAGACATGACCGAATTGCGTGAACTGCGTGACGCGAACCCACAACTCTCCAGCGCCCGCCATATGGGCGACTATCAGATGTGGCTTCAGTTCACCGACGGACGCGCGGGCATTGTTGATTTCTCTGACGATCTTTGGGGAGAAGATTTAGAGCCGCTGCGTGACCCGATTACCTTCGCCGAGCTCGTACTCGATGAAGGATTGGCCACCCTTTCCTGGGAACGCGGCGGTATCGATATTTCACCTTCGTACTTGTATTCCAAACTGGAGTCAGTGCAGTAGTGTCCGGCAGTTTCTTTGTGTGAGTGCCACCTATAAATAATGAAACGACCCTCGCTATCGTGCGGGGATCGAAAGGCATAGAGGTAATTTGAATGCTAAATTTTGATGATGATGTTGTTGCGCCTGCGGTTACACCCGCTAAACCTGCGGTAGCGCCCGTAGCCCCTCAATCAGCCCAGCTTGCCCAATTAAGCGGCTACCGCGCGCAAATGAACGAGCAGCCGCAAACCGTCACCGAGCCGCCGGTCGAGGTCGCCAAGGCTTCCCGCGTCCGCGCCGAAGACAAGCGCGTCATCAACGGCGGTGCCGACGTCAATCAGCTCGTCCCGTTCAAATACACGTGGGCCTGGGACAAATATCTGGCCGGCTGCGCCAACCACTGGATGCCGCAAGAGATCAACATGCAGCGCGATATCGAGCTGTGGAAGCGCGCCGACGGCTTAACGGATGATGAGCGCCTCATCATCAAGCGCAACCTCGGCTTCTTCGTCACCGCCGATAGCCTTGCCGCTAACAACATCGTGCTCGGCACCTATCGCCACATCACCGCGCCCGAGTGTCGCCAATACCTGCTGCGTCAGGCATTTGAAGAAGCGATTCACACGCACGCCTATCAATACATCGTGCAATCGCTCGGCCTCGACGAAAGCGAAATTTTCAACGCGTATCACGAGGTCAAATGCATCCGCGATAAGGATGATTTCCTTATCCCATTCATCGAGACGCTGACCGACCCCAACTTCAAAACTGGCACGCCGCAAGCCGATCAGGACCTGCTCAAGAGCCTCATCGTCTTCAGCTGCATCATGGAAGGCCTCTTCTTCTACGTTGGCTTCGTGCAAATCCTCGCACTCGGTCGTCAAAACAAAATGACCGGCGCTGCCGAGCAGTATCAATACATCCTGCGCGACGAGTCGATGCACTGCAACTTCGGCATCGACCTCATCAACACCATCAAGCTCGAAAACCCGCACCTGTGGACCAACGAATTCAAGGCCGAGTTAAAAGGCTTGTTCGCCAAAGCCATCGAGCTCGAATACCGCTACGCAGAAGACACCATGCCGCGCGGCGTGCTCGGGCTGAACGCCGCGCAATTCAAGGAATACCTCCGCTTCATCGCCAACCGCCGCGCCCAGCAAATCGGCCTCGACGAACTCCACCCCGGCGCCACCAACCCCGTCCCGTGGATGGCCGAAATGATCGATTTGAAGAAGGAGAAGAATTTCTTCGAGACGCGCGTCACCGAGTATCAAACGGGCGGGGCGTTGAGCTGGGATTGATTGGTGTTAAGGAAAAAAGGCTCATGTAAATGCGCCTTTTTTGATGGGGTGATGTGTTAATGAAAGACCTGACACGTGCCTTTTAAATAGCGCAAGAAAAATAACACGTGGGTAAATTTATCCCGCTAAAAATCATGACCGTAAATGTTGATTACACTGTCA
>JBDSYI010000030.1:0-4803 GCA_039925745.1 Casimicrobium sp.
ACGACGAAGACCTCGCGAAAAAACTCAACAGCGCTATCTTCCCCGGCCTGCAAGGCGGCCCGTTGATGCACATCATCGCCGCCAAGGCAGTCGCCTTCGGCGAAGCCCTGAAGCCCGAGTTCAAAACGTATCAGGCACAAGTGCTCAAGAACGCCGACGTGCTCGCCAAAACGCTCGTCGAGCGCGGCCTGCGCATCGTCAGCGGCGGCACCGAATCGCATCTCATGCTCGTCGACCTCCGCGCCAAAAAAATCACAGGCAAAGAAGCAGAAAACGTGCTGCACAAAGCACACATGACCTGCAACAAAAACGCCATCCCGAACGACCCGGAAAAGCCGATGGTCACCAGCGGCATTCGCTTGGGTTCGCCTGCGTTTACGACGCGTGGATTCAAGGAAGCAGAAGCCAAGATGGTTGGTAGCTTCATTGCCGACGTGCTGGATGCGCCGACGGATGAAGCGGTAATTGCAAGAGTGCGCGGAGAAGTTGCGGCACTTTGCGCGCGGTTTCCGGTTTATCGGTGATGCATAAGGTGCGTTTCGCGACGCACTTATCGCTTTTGCGACAGCTCGCACTCCGTGCGGCTTATTTACTTACTATGCTGTGCGCGATTGGTGGATGCACCGAACCCTCCGTGTCGATATTCGCGCAAGGTCTGACGAAACTTCGCCACATATGCGCGGATCAGTTACCTCTTGATTACATAACACGTTCCCGAACCTTACCTCCGCTGGCACAGGTTTGGTTGCAGAAAAACCTAATAGATACTCCTCGAGAGTGGCGAACATCGTTCGTGAGTCGCGCGCCGGGACAATGCGTCATTTTTGATGATACGACGCAGATACATGTTTACAGCAGTTCGGTTATGTTGAGGTGGCCACTCCAAAGATGGACTTTTGATCGTTTAGCGAGTGTTGACACCGATGCACTGCCGTCTTTCTTGAAGTAGTGCATAGGTCGGAACGCTTGCCGTTCCGACGTTTCTCACTTGAGGAGCAACCACGATGAAGACGGGTAGGGTGGGCACCCTGTGCCCACGCGGTCGATCCAACGTAGCGTGTCGCTGCCCATCTGTTCTATACCAACTACGCGTGGGCAGAGTCTGCCCACCGTACGCTTTGACCTATAAATGCCCCCTAGCGTGGGCACCCAGTGCCCACGCGTTCGAACCGATGTTGTGCGTTCCGGCCTTAATGCGTTCCATGCCACGCACTCGTAGGCAAAGGTTGCCCACCCTACGCTTTGACTTACAAAAGATAGATCAACTTTGATCTATAATCGTATTCATGACTGGCAAAGACGTCATTGCAAAACTCAAGGCAGATGGGTGGCAGTTGAATCGCATCAACGGTAGCCATTACATCCTCACCAAAGACGGCTTGGCCGTTCCGGTGCCTGTCCATGGTTCGCGCGATATCGGTGCGGTTTACTCGCCGCAATCCAGCGGCAAACGGGCGTCAAGCTCAAGTGAGGCACCATCGTGGAAATTCGCTATCCAGCGACTATTGATAAGCAAAAGGACGGGAGCTTTCTCGTGACGTTTGTTGACCTTCCTGACACGTTTACCGAAGGGCAAACGAAAGAAGAAGCGTTGTTCAATGCAGCCGAGGTGCTCTCTGTCATGTTAGCGTGGCGACTCGATGAAGCGAAGGACATTCCCGCGCCTACGCTCAAAATCAAGGGCGCGCATTACATCGCGCCCGACGCTAAAACTCAAGCGGCCATGTTGCTGCGGCTGGCAAGAGGCGAACGTAGTTTTTCCGACCTCGCGCGCGCGCTCGAAACGTCGTGGCCCGCTGCCAAGCGACTGGAAAACCCTGCGCACTGGCCGTCCCTTAAAACGCTCGACCGCGCGGCGGCTGCGTTGGGTAAGCGGTTGGTGCTGTCGTTGGAATAGCACGCCAGTCGGAACGCGATATTTTCGACGCCGTACTGTTCAAACACCTCGGATCAATGCATGGCAAACGACGATCTTGAATACGTTGGCTTCTGGCTTCGCGTGTGGGCGAGCGTGATCGACACGGTGTTGATCTTGATGGTGATGTATCCGCTTTTGGTGGCGGTATACGGATGGGCTTACTTTGGCAGCGATAAGCTGATTCAGGGCCCGGCCGATGTGCTGATTTCCATTGTGTTACCTGCGGCGGCCATCGTCTGGTTTTGGCTGAAGCGTGGGTCGACGCCCGGAAAGGATGCGATATCGGCGAAGATTGTCGATGCCATATCCGGTGGCCCGCCTACGTTCGGACAGAGTGTGATTCGCTATCTTGGCTACTACGTCAGCGCCATTCCGTTCGGTCTTGGATTGATCTGGGTTGCTTTCGATCCGAGGAAGCAGGGCTGGCATGACAAGTTGGCGGGCACGGTGGTTGTGCGGCGGCGGCGCGGTGCGGCGTCAGTGGTGTTTCCAACGCCGCAGCCTTCTGTGCCAGATCAAACGAGCCGACCTATCAACTAGTGTGCGGCACGATGGTGACCGGCACGGTCGCTGCGTGAAGCACCGCCTGCGAGACTGAGCCCAGCAACGCGCTGCGCAGAAAACCCTTGCCGCGTGCACCGATAACGATGGCATCGCACTCGAAGCATTCCGCCACGTCAATGATCTCCGTGGACACATATCCCGAGCGCACTTCGCGCTCGAACTTAACACCCGCTGCTTCCAGGAGCGCAGCGGCGTCGTCGAGTGCCTGTGCACCAACCGACTGGTTCACGGCTTCGCGTTCTTTCGGATCCGGCATCATGAGTATTTCCGACATGCCACTCGGCTCCAGCACGGTGGCGAGTACAAAGCTGGCACGCAAACCCTCTTGAGCCAGGCGCAGCGCGTACCGCACCGCATCCAGCGAAAGTTCCGAACCATCAATAGCGATAAGTAGCTTCAAGACACACTCCAGTTATTAGGCGATAGTATGCGCCGAACCCATCAACCGCGTTGATTGGAATCAACAGCTGGATGCGCTGGACGCGGTGATAGATGCCATTGACCCTTCACTCCTTTAAGGATGAGTTATAGAGCACGGACTATGGTTCGCCCGTAAGCGGGTCCCGCGACGGAGGAGGTGACAGCGAGCAGGCAGTAATTAGCGCTATCCTCTGCGACATTCGTTTTGCTCAAGGGGGCCTTCATGTTCATGCGCTATCTCTCACTCGCCACGTTTGTGCTCGGCACCACGCTCGTTCATGCGCAAGCTTGGCCGACGAAGTCGATCCGCTTCGTGGTGCCATTTGCACCGGGCGGAACCAGCGAAATTGTGGCGCGGTCGGTAGCGGCCGAATTGTCCACGACGCTCGGACAAACGGTGTACGTCGAGAACAAGCCGGGCGGTGCTGGCGTGATCGCGATGACCGAAGTGGCGAAAGCCGAGCCGGATGGCTACACCATCATCCTCGGCCACGTTGGCACGCTTGCGGTCAATCCGTACGCGATGCCAAAGCATCCGTACGATGTGAATAAAGAATTTGCGCCGGTGATCCTGTTGGCGCGGGTGCCGAGCCTGATGGCAGTCTCGCCTGAAGTGCCGGCTAAGACACTTCAGGAATTCGTGGCGCTGGCGAAAGCGAAGCCCGACACGATCACCTATGGCTCAGCGGGAAACGGCTCGTCGGGACATCTCGCGATGGAATACTTCATGGCTGAAAGCGGGATCAAGCTTATTCACGTGCCCTACAAGGGCACCGGCCCGATGTTGCAGGATATTTTGGGTGGCCGCGTGCAAGCCACGTTCACCGGAGCGCCCGCACTGTTGGGACAAATTAACGCGGGCAAGTTGCGCCCGCTTGCAGTGGGCTCGCATGAGCGCATGGTTTCGCTGCCGAACGTACCGACCGTAGCAGAGAGCGGCTATAAAGATTTCGAAACTTCACAGTGGTACGGCATTCTGGCGCCGGCAAAAACACCAAAAGCGATCATCGACAAACTGAATGCAGCTGCCAATGCAGCACTCAAGAGCAATGGCATCACTTCAAAATTTGCCAAGGACGACGCTCGCGCCGGTGGCGGCACACCCGATCAGTTCGCCGCGTTTATCAAAAAAGAGCAGACGACGTGGAAGCGGATTATTGAGCGGACGGGCTTGAAGATTGACTAGCGGTTAACCGCTGGCAACTCGCGCTAACCTGCCATCGCGTCCAGAATCGGCTGTCGGTGATCGTCGTAGTCACCGTGATACGGTAACGCTTTCAGAAACAGTTGCGGATCGTTAGTGTTCAGCAGCGTTGCATCTGAGAGCATCCGACGCCACGACTTGCCGCCGACTTGTCCGGTGAATAGACCGAGCATGTGGCGCGACACATCGCGCATTCGCGTCGGGTGAGAATTGCCTTTCGTCAATTCGATTTCGCGCTCGGTGTACGCCAGCATTTTTTCAACGATTTCTTCGCGCGTTGGAAGCGGCGTGCCGAACATCGCCTGCTCTGTTTGCGCGAGACTGTAGCTATCGTGATACGCGACGCGCCCGAGCATCACACCGTGAAATTTTTCGGCGAGTTCGGCGCTTTGCGCAGGGGTGGTGATACCGCCATTGAGCACGAAGGTGAGTGCGGGAAAGTCCTCGCCCAATTTGCTGACGACGTCGTAACGCAGCGGTGGAATCTCGCGATTCGCCTTGGGACTTAGACCTTTCAGAACAGCGTTTCGAGCATGCACGATGAACACGTTGCAGCCCGCCGTCGCAACAGTGCCCACGAAGTCGCGCACGAAGTCGTAGCTTTCGTCATAGTCAAGCCCGATGCGGTGTTTGACCGTTACTGGCACATGCGACGGAACGACGTCGACCATCGCTTTCACGCAATCCGCGACGAGCG
>JBDSYI010000031.1:0-9469 GCA_039925745.1 Casimicrobium sp.
TTCATAACCGCCCCCCGCACACGCGCCGTTCACCGCAGCTAAAAACTTGAGTCCCGAATGCGCGCTGGAATCTTCCAGACCGTTGCGCGTTTCGTTCGTGAATTTGCAGAAATTCACCTTCCAGCTATGACTGGAAAGGCCGAGCATGAAGATATTCGCGCCAGAGCAAAAAATGCGATCCCGGGCGCTCGTTATCACCACAGACCGCACTTCTGGATGCTCGAAGCGAATCCGGTTGATCGCGTCGTGCAGCTCGATATCGACGCCAAGGTCGTAGCTATTAAGCTTTAACTTGTAACCCGGATTGAGGCCCGCGTTTTCATCGATGTTCAGCGACAGCGTGGCAATCACGCCGTCAAATGTCATCGTCCAATGACGATAGGTTGCCGGCTCCGTACGATAGTCCACCCACGTTGCAAGGGCGTGGGGAAGTGACGAGGTTGCATCAGACAATTCAAGCTCCGCAAAAGAGTCGCCGTCATCGACAGCGACCCATGAAAGAAATGAACTGGCGCAACTTTACCTCGTTCGACGCGTCGGCACCGCAAAGCCCGACCCGCAGGGCCTATGGGCGTTTACTCGAGCGACGACGTTTTCACGTTTTCAATCGCTTGTTAGCTGGAACAACTCATCAGTGCAGTTTTTCGGCGGATTGCGGTGCATTTGACAATCCCTGGACCAACGAATCTTGCAGTGACAGGCTTTCCGAGATGACATGATTGGGCGCTTTTTTCAGCTTGCGGAGGAACGAGACAAGCTGCCAGATCGTTAACGCTGCGATAGCGCTAAGCAGCGTAGCGCTGATCGGGCGAGTGGCGAAAACGCTGAAACTGCCCCGGCTCAAAAGCATGGCACGGCGGAAATTCTCTTCCAGCATGGGCCCCAAAATGAAGCCCAACAAGAGCGGCGCCGCTTCCATGTCAAGTCGCAAGAAAATGTAGCCAATAAAGCCGAACACACACGTCGTGTAGATGTCTTGCAGATTGTTATTGATGCTGTAAGTGCCGATACAGCAAAAGAACAGAATTGCCGGGAATAGAACGGTGTACGGAATCTTGAAAATCGACAACCAATATTTCACCATCGGGACGTTTATGATCAGCAGGAAACAGTTGCCGACCCACATACTGGCAACGAGTCCCCAAAACAAATCCGGGTGACTCGCGATCATGTTCGGACCAGGCTGAATACCTTTTACGATGAAAGCCGCCATCATCAACGCCATCACCGCATTTTCCGGTATGCCAATGGCCATCAGGGGGATGAAACTGGTGCGAGCGGCGGCCTCATCGGCTGCTGCCTGTCCGGCCACACCTTCAATGACACCGGAACCGATTTCGGCTTTGTATTTGCTGAATTTCTTGTCTACGGCGTAGGCTGCGAATTGCGCCATCGTAGGACCGCCACCGGGCATGATTCCGAGAATAGACCCGACGACGCTACCGCGCAGCGCGCTCGGGATGATGCGTTTGAACTCGGGCCAGGTCGGCATGAGTTTGATCACGCCGTTGAAGGGCGTGAGCACGTTTTTGTTGTCCAGATTCTTCATCACCTCAGCGATGCCAAAACATCCTAACGCAATGCTGATCAAGCCAATACCATCCGATAACGCTGGCACATCCATGGTGTAGCGAGGCATGCCACTGTTCACATCGGTCCCAACCGAGCCGAGCAACACGCCGACCATCGCCATCGCCAGGCCATTAAGCAGGCTGCCTGAGCTGACAAAGCTCACGCAAAAGAAACCCAACAGCATGAGCGCACAGTAATCGGCAGGCCCGAACAGAAACCCTACTTCACCGAGCGGCACCGCCAATGTCGAGAGCACCACGATAGCGACCGTGCCGCCGATAAAGCTAGAAACACCTGCGGTAAACAATGCCAGTCCGGTCTGCCCTTTAAGTGTCATCTGATATCCGTCGATGCAGGCAACAATGCTGCTGGCATGAGGGATCTTCATCGTGATCGCGCTGACACTGTCACCGTACTGCGCACCGTAGTAGATGCCCGCGAGCATGATGATCGCCCCGCCGGTGGGGATCGAGTACGTGAGCGGCAGCAGCAAGCTAATCGTTGATAGCGGCCCAAGGCCGGGAAGCATGCCGATAAGAGTGCCCACTGAGCAGCCCAGTGCGCAGTACATGAGGTTGCTAAGCGTGAGCGCGTGCTCAAACCCAAACGCGAGGTTATGAAGGGTTTCCACTAGTACAGCGGCAACTGAAGGCCGAGGAGGTACTTGAAGGCAAAGGCCACCGCGATCAGACCCGCTGAGATCTTGACGTTTCGAATGACCGAGTAGGAGGTTCCCGCCAGGGTCGAGCAAAATACCAGAAAGACAATACCCAGGAGCATGTTGATGTGCTCCGAAATCAGCGCGAATCCAGCCAGACCGAGAAGCACCAGGAACATGTTCTTCAAGTTGTAATCCAGCGGAACCGGCGCGACAAAGTGCGAGCGCACCACCGATATCGCACCAACAAAAAATAGCAGACAGCTGACAATGAGCGGCACCAAACCCGGCCCCGCTCGACTCAATTGACCCAATGGGTAGGTAAGCGCGATGCCCCCGAACAAGAGAGCAATGGCCATGAGCAACAGACCTCTCACGAAGTTTCGATTCGCCATGTTCATTTGAGTGCCTTTAGTGTGTGGCCAATCGGCCGTTGTAAGCGTAAGCAAGTCAGCCACTAATCGTCTTTCCGTGAATTTCCCGTTGCCTTGTCCTGCGATTTCGACCGTACATATGCGGTTGGCGCTAACAAATCAATTCTCGAAGCCGAATGTTCAAGCCGTCCTCCATCTTCTCCCACTTGCCTTTCAACTCACTTTCAAAGCCGGTGTTTCCACCGACAACCGACATTGCATGACCGTCGCACTCGCACCTGAAAAGCTGAAGTGGGGGTCCGTATCTGGACGACACCAAACTGTCCGTAGGTAGCGTCGTAGGCTGTTGCTGACGCGGTTCTGCTGCAGCGACTTGATACGCAGCAGGTAGTACCATGCGAGTCATTGCTTTGTGTCGCGGGAAGCAACAGCCGCGACACCTATCGACACCCCCTCAAATCTGTGAACGAATCGCTGAAGAGTGGACTGCAAGATTCACAGATTCCGTCTGCGTGAGCATGAGAAGGCGAGCAAGCAAAGTTCATGAGCCAATTCGTCCGTATCGAAGCTTCAAATGGCACGTTTGACATCGAATACGCCTACGTCGGCAGTAACGATCCGCATGCGACGCTGATCGTCTTTCTGCACGAAGGCCTGGGATCGGTTGCGATGTGGCGCGATTTTCCGCAGGCACTTTGCGCTGCCATTGGTGCTCGCGGGCTCGTCTATTCACGGCCCGGCTATGGGCGATCCACGCCGCGCGCAGCCGATCAGCAGTGGGGCGTTAACTTCATGCATGTGCAGGCCCAAGAGGTCCTGCCCGCGCTGCTTCACGCGCTAGGTCTCGATGTGCAGATTTGGCTAGTCGGGCATAGCGATGGTGGTTCGATTGCCCTCATTTACGCCGCAATGTTCGCGAACGAAGTCGCTGGCGTGATTGCACTCGCTCCCCATCTCTTCGTTGAAGACATTTCAGTCGCCAGCATCACGGCGACGCGTGAGGCGTACCTGACGACGCCGCTCAGATCAAAACTTTCGCGCTTTCACGACGACGTCGATTCTGCGTTTTGGGGCTGGAACGACATATGGCTCGATCCGGCATTTTTGGCGTGGAATATCGAAGCACTATTGCCGCGGATCATCTGCCCCGTGCTTGCCATTCAGGGATTTGATGACCAATACGGCACGATGGCGCAAATTGAGTGCATCGCCAGTGCCGTGCCGCAAGCCCAATTGCTGAAACTCGCGCACTGTGGCCATTCGCCTCATCGAGATCAGCCGGTGGCCGTGATTGCTGCGGTACGAATCTTCATCTCGACACCACAGCAGCCATAGCCGCGAATCGCGAACCAGAATCGGCGCACTTCACGCGTCGCTTTATTCAATCGCCGCCGCAGAATTAGCCTTCGCCCGCAGCACAAATTTCTGAATTTTCCCAGTTGAAGTTTTTGGTAGCTCGCCAAACACCACCTGTTTCGGCACCTTGAATCGTGCCAGTGCGGTGCGGCAAAAAACGATGATGTCCTCCGCTGTTGCGCTTTGCCCTGGCTTTAATTCAATGAAAGCGCACGGTACTTCGCCCCATTTCTCGTCGGGTTGCGCGACCACGGCGGCGAGCATCACGGCGGGGTGTTTGTGCAGCACATCCTCAACTTCTATCGAGGATATATTTTCGCCGCCGGAGATGATGATGTCCTTGCTGCGATCTTTGATTTTGACGTAACCATCGGCGTGCATTACGGCCAGATCGCCGGTGTGAAACCAGCCTCCGGAAAAAGCTTCCTGAGTCGCGCTTGGGTTCTTCAAATAGCCCTTCATCACCACGTTGCCGCGAAAGAAAATCTCACCCATCGTCTCGCCATCGGCAGGTACGGGAAGCATCGTTTCCGGATCGAGCACGGTCACTGCCTCCTGCAAGGCATAAGCAACGCCCTGACGGCCGTTGAGTCGTGCGCGCTCGTCAGCAGGCAGCTCTGCCCAGTCGGCCTGTTTGGCGCACACAGCCGCCGGGCCGTACACCTCGGTGAGCCCGTACACGTGCGTCAAATCAATGCCCGCCGCCTCGCAACCTTCGATCACTGCGGCCGGCGGCGCGGCGCCCGCGATGAGTCCCGCCACCGTGTGCGTGATGCCATCGCGCAGCGCCGCGGGTGCGTTGATAAGCATGCTGTACACAATCGGTGCGCCACACATATGCGTCACCCGGTGCTCGCGAATGAGCGGAAAAATCAGCGCTGGATCGACGCGGCGCAAGCACACGTTGGTGCCCGCGATCAGCGCGATTGTCCACGGAAAGCACCAGCCGTTGCAATGAAACATCGGCAGCGTCCACAGGTAAGTCGCATGGTGCGGCAGGCTCCACGAAATCACATTGCTCGCCGCGTTGAGATAGGCGCCGCGATGATGAGTGACCACACCTTTTGGATTCCCCGTCGTGCCTGAGGTGTAGTTGAGTGCAATGGCATCCCATTCGTCGTGCGGCAGTTGCCACGCATGATCGGCCCCCGCGTTGGCGAGAAGCGACTCGTAGTCCACCGCACCCAAGCGCTTGCCGGGTGGTGCCGTATCGTCTTCGACCTCAATCACGAACGGTGCTTTGTCGCCGAGCAGTACCAGCGCTTTCGCTACAACGCTGGAAAACTCACGATCTGTGAGCAACACTTTCGCCTCGCCATGTTGCAGCATAAAAGCGATGGCCTCGGCATCGAGTCGCGTGTTCAGCGTGTTTAACACCGCACCAGCCATCGGAATCCCAAAATGCGCTTCAAACATCGCGGGCACATTCGGCAACATCACCGCCACGGTGTCACCTCGACCCACACCCTGTGCTGCGAGCGCCGAAGCAAGGCGACGGCAACGTGAATACGTTTCACGCCAGGTTTGCCGACGCTCACCGTAAATCACCGCCAGGGCTTCGGGATACACATGCGCGGCGCGATGAATGTAGGACAGCGGCGAGAGCGCGACGAAATTCGCAGCGTTTTTTTCGAGGCCGATGTCGTAGTGATTGGGTAACTGTTGCACGGAGTCTCCTTGTGGCGCGATGTTGAACTGGCGGGCGGCGTTTGCTATCCGGGTAGTCTGAGCTATTCGTCAATGCACCGCTCAAATCTCTGATCAGCTTTTTTGCAAAACCCATACTTTACCAGGGCTAATCCACGATTAGAGCGTAAGTCGACATTTTGAATAAATTGAGCTTAGCCCCCGTACGACATTGCTTTAAGTAGAAAGCTGATCGCACACCAGCGTCGCCAATCACGACATCAAAGACGCCCAGTGAAGGAAGCCGACACGAACGCTGGGCCTGCTTGCTGGTTTCGATGGTATGCGGCTGGTGAGGCGAGATTCGACAGACAACAGCGCGCGTTGGACCGTCTGACACCCACGCCCCATCCGGTCTAGCATCCGTCGCTCAACCAACGATTTTCACTGCTATGCCGCTTGCAATTTTCCAACTACGTTCGTTTCTGCTTGTCGCCACACTGCTACTGCCGTTTGCCAACGCACATGCCGCCGACGCAGCCAAAACACTGCGCCTATCATCGTCCACTGCGGAAACCAGCTACGACAACGCGTTTGCCTCGGATGAGAGCTCGCAGACGATTACCGAGCGTATCAACGAGCCGATGCTGTCATATCACTACCTCGCGCGACCGGCGAAACTGGTGCCGCGCACGCTGGAAGCCTTGCCCACGATCAGCGACAACGGCGCGACGTTTCTCTGCAAGTTGCAAAAAGGCATAGTCTTCTCCGACGACGCGGCGTTCAAGGGCGCACAGCGTGAACTGACTGCCGCCGACTACGCCTATTCGCTCAAGCGGCTGCTCGATCCTCAGGTGAAATCGCCATGGCTGTTTCTTGTCGAAGGCAAGATCCTCGGTGGCGACGAAGCACGCGCGGCGGCCACGAAAAACGGCAAATTTGACTATGACACGCCCATTGCCGGGCTCGAAGTCGTGGATCGCTACACACTGCGCATTCGGCTAAAAAAGCCAGAATACAACTTCGCCTACGTGCTCGCCATGCCCAGCACCGGCGCGGCTGCGCGCGAGGTCATTGAGACGTACGGAGGGGACATCGGTAGCCACCCAGTTGGCACTGGCGCTTATCAACTGCTGCGAAGCGAATATCAGCGCGGCAGCAAAACGGTGCTCGTTGCCAATCCCACGTATCGCAAACGAACGTGGGACTGGACGTCCGACGCACCGGAGGATCAGGCGCTGATCAAGGCGATGCAGGGCAAGCCGGTGCCCGCCATTGGTCGCATCGAGGTGTACGCGATTGAAGAAGGTCAAGCGATGTGGCTCGCATTTCTATCGGGGCAGCATGACTATCTGCCGATCCTTCCGGCATCGGTGTCAAACGTCGCAAAGGTCGACGGAAAACTCAAGCCAGAATATGCCAAACAGGGCCTTCGCATGTTCCCGCGCATGAAGCCGAACGTCTGGTACACGATGTTCAACATGACCGACGCGACGATGGGCGGCTACACGGTTGACAAGATCGCGCTGCGCCGCGCGATCTCGTTCGGGTATCCGCTGGATGAGCAGATTCGCGTCGTGTTTCAGGGCGACGGCATTGCCGCAAAAGGTATCACGCCGCCAGGGGTCGTTGGCTACGATGCCAAGCGTCCACGCGCTCATCAGTACGACCCCGAGCTCGCGCGCGCGCTGCTTGACCGCTTTGGCTACAAAGACCGCGACGGTGATGGTTACCGCGAAATGCCCGATGGCTCACCGCTGACCATTCCGTACATCGCGCGCACGTCGGGTGTCGAGCGGCAGCTTGCAGAGCTGTGGAAAAAATCGATGGACGCCATCGGCATTCGACTGGCAGTCGAATCGCAAAAAACACCCGACATGCGCAAAGCCGCGCGACTGGGCCAGGCCAAAATGACGCGTGAAGGATGGAACGCCGACTATCCCGACGCCGAGAACTTTTTCCAGATGCTGATCAGCGCCACAGCGCAAACCGGCGGCGAAAACTATGCACGTTTCCGTCTTAAAGCGATGGATGAGCGCTACGAAAAAGTGCACGCCATGCCCGACAGCCCGGAGCGAAATCACCTGATCGGCGAGATGGAAGACATTGTGAAGTACTACGCCCCCTGGATCGCGCCGTGGAACGACGTGCAGAATTACGTTGAGCAACCGTGGTTCATGGGCTACAAGCAACACCCGATCGCGCATGATGCGTGGGAGTACGTGGACATTGGTGAGGGCAAGCCCAAGTAGCTGTACCGATTGCCGAAGATGATTGTGCCGAGGTCAGTAAACGGATGACTATTGGTCAAACGTGAATACCATCTGCGCACGCGCCCACGCGGGCAACGAGCCGGCTCCGAAAGCCGTGGCTGGAGTCAGAAAGCCGGAGCGGCGTGGCAGCGCCGAACACTCCGGCGCACCCGCACCAGCCAACAACAAACCCGCTTCAGCAATCAGCATCGCTGTAGACCGATAGCCAGGATGTCCGTGTGCCGTCGCTCGACCCTGCACCACGGCGCCCGATGCAGAGGAGGCCTTCATTCGGAGCGTATAGCCCGACTCTTCCAGATGCTTTTCGCTTGGACCCTGACCCGGCTTCGGCCCAATCCAATCCATCAGTTGTTTGGTCGCGGCACGACCCAGCTGATCGAGTGCGCCGTCCCTGTCTATCGACTTCGCCATGGCATTGAAACTGCGTGCGAGCATTTCAGCAACGACGCGCTGACCGAGCGCAAACGGTGCCATCCCGCGCGTGGACATCGCCTCCTCGTAATGACAATCCCGCGCAAACGGCGAGCTTTTGAGTCCCGCGAGCAAGCTGATTGAGCGATAGATCACCGGTGGATTAACGAACGGTGCAGGTACTGTGGGTGCGAGCCATGCGTCGCAATCTTTGTCAAATCGAGCGCGGAACTCGTATCGGCCCGCCGTACGAATATGCGCGGCGGTTGCGTCATCGGTCACCAATGCCGCTGGGTCCGTGAGCGACGCGCCCGCGCCCTCCTCCAGCATCGCCTTGATCGACGCCATCGTGCCACCGGACCAAATGTCGCGCGGCCGAAATGCCGGCGGCCCGGTGAACTGGTTGATCACTTCTACGGACGATGCACGCTCGCCGGTCACCGCCTTCAGGTGCGAGGCAATCAGCAATGCCGCCATGTCGAACGGCAACGCCTCAAAGCCGCACACTGGAATGATCTTCGCTTTCGATGCAACCGCTGCGGCCTGGTGTCGCTCGATCATTTCGGCAACCCAGCAAATTTCTCCTGTCAGATCGAGGTAGTGAGTGCCATGTTTTGCAGCGGCTGCCACAAACACCTCCCCGTTTTTTCCGTAAGGCCCAGCTAGCTGGATCAGAACGCGGGTGGATGCAACCAGCTTGTCAACGCTGGCGGCATCGGTGCTGTCAGCAAGACGAATGACCGGCTGCGACGCTGCGTCTGAACAAAGCGGCAGCAAGGCTTCCAGTTTCTGATGACTGCGCCCTGCGATCGCCCACTTGAACCCGGAAGGCACATGCTGCACCAGATGTTTAAGCGTTTGCGTTCCGGTAAATCCGGTTGCGCCGAAGAGCACGAGGTCTAGCTTTTTTGTTGCCATGTTTGCGAACGCCTGAGCACGACGAAACGACTAGTCTAACGATGCAACCAGTCGCTCATTTTGAAATCATTGCTGAATCAACGCTTGGGCGTAGCCGCCGCAATCGCGTCAGTCAACCGCAGGTGCCTCCCGCACCACCGCCGAGTTGCCGGAAAACTGCGCCACGGCCACGCCGCTTAACGTGAGCGCCGCGCCGGCGATTTTGATTGAGGTGTAGTGCTCACCCGCGAACGCCCAGGCGACGAGGCCTGCGACGGGTGGCATCAGATACATGAGGGGCG
>JBDSYI010000032.1:0-5818 GCA_039925745.1 Casimicrobium sp.
GCGCATTTTGCTTTAAGTCGATAATCAAAAATAATAGTACCTATCCCCAATGCAATGGTACTTTCAGCAAAAAGCTGTATTTTCGAGTGAGGCGTCGAGGATGCACAAAACGCACGAGTCGCTTAAAATGAACGAATCGCACGAAACTATTGAAACCATCGAAACGGCTGATCACGATGCAAACCTTCACCGCCAACGAAGCCAAAACCCGATTTGGCGAATTCCTCGATTCCGCGCAGCGCGAACCCGTGCGCGTAATGCGTCATGACCGCGTGGTGGGCGTGATGGTGAGCGCGCAGGATTACGAGGCAATGCGTGCGTTTTATGCCGACCGCTTGCAGCACACGTTGGACGCGACGGCGACGGCGGCGGCGCGCGCGGGACTGACGCCTGAGGGCCTTGAAGCCCTGCTGGCGGATGAGCGTTGAGCGCGGAGCCCAGCGGCGGCGTGAACTCAGGCAAGGTCGTGCTCGATACGAACATATGGATCAGCGCCGCGCTGTCGCGGGATGGTGCGCCTGCGCGCGTGGTGCGCCGCGTGCTGGCCGACGGTTTGCCAGTGTTTTCGAGCGCCACGTTTGCTGAACTGGAGACGCGCCTGTGGCGACCCAAGTTTGATCGGTACCTGAGCATGGAAAGCCGCCGAAAAATACTCTCTGATTTGCGGAGCGCGGCGCATTGGGTGGATGTGCCGCCCAAGGTCACCGAGATTGGTTATTGTCGAGACGCCGATGACGACAAATTCATTCACGCAGCGCTGGCAGCCGACGCGCTCTGGCTGGTGACGGGTGACGCTGATTTGTTAGCGGTTCCGGCGATGAATTCGCTGCGGATAGTGACGGCAGGTGACGCACTGAACGCGGAAGACTTTTGCCAGCCAAAATGAAACCTGTGACGCGCATCGGCAATTTTTTTTGAAACGAGAAAGTCATGACACTCTCAAACGGCTGGTTTTTCTGGGCGCTGCTGTCGGCGGTGTTTGCGGCACTGACGGCGATTTTTGCCAAGGTGGGCATTCGCGGCGTGGATTCTGATCTGGCGACGCTGGTGCGCACCGGGATCATCATGGTCGTGCTTTCGGCCTTCGTATGGTTCACGGGGAAGTGGACGAACCCGCTGGCGCTGTCATCGAAAACATGGCTGTTCCTCGGGTTGTCTGGGCTCGCGACGGGGGCATCGTGGGTCTGCTATTTCCGGGCGCTGCAGGTGGGCAATGCAACGCAGGTGGCGCCGATTGACAAGCTGAGTCTGGTGCTTGTGGCGATCTTCGCTGTGATTTTTCTCGACGAGCGGCCGGACGCACGCGAGTGGGTCGGAATCGCGATGGTGGCGGGTGGCGTTTTGGTGCTGGCGTTTAAGCGTTAGCCGTTAAACGTAGGGCAGACAATGCCTGCCTGAGCGCACTATTTTTGCGCCGCGTTGGGACTACGAGGCGGACAGCGCTCGCCCAACGCGTTCAACGTTAACGTGACCCACCGCCTTCGGTGCGCGCCCCAGCCAATGGCGCAGCGCTTGCACGTCCTCGCTGCGCGGCGCGTTGTCCCTCTGCATAAGTTCAGCATGTCCCCACGACAACGGCGTCAGGTGCAGCACGTCAAGCGCATGCGCTGCAACGCGCACCATCCAAGCTGGCACTGACAGCGGAATAGCAGCAGTCGGTTGGGTTCTCAGCGCCTTGAGGTAGTCACCAAGCGCATAGCGCGTTTCACCACCCAGCTCCACGCTGGCGGGCAATGCGTCGCTGCGGCAGGTGCAGAGCGCGGCAATCGCTTCGCCCAAATCATTGACGTCGAGCGGCGTGAGCGCGCCTTTGGCGTCTGCTGGCACGAAGTGAACTGGCCACTCTGCAACGCGGCGTAGCCAGCGCGAACCAAAGCCGTCTGGCCCGTCAAGCAACGACGGGCGCACGATGCATGTCGCTCCGCCAGCTGATGAAATTGCAACTTCGCCTGCGAGCTTTGCGGTGAGAAACCCGCTGCTGGCGCGGGCATGGAGCCCCAGTGCAGTAATGTGAATGAAGCGCCTGCCGAGTGCGGCGCACGCTTTGGCGATAGCGGCTGGCGCACGATGGTAGACGTCGGCGTAGTTCTCGCCCCAACGTTCACGCAAGATGCCAGCACAGTTGACAATAACGTCGAATCGGGCGACTACTTCACTCCAGTGTTCGGTGCGGATCAATCGGTGAAGGACGAGTGCATGCTCGTTTTCCGCTTTGGCGTAACGCGTACCAACGCTGACTTCACAGCCCTTTACCGCTAATGCACGCACGACGTAGCGTCCGATAAATCCTTTGCCGCCTAGCACCAGAACCTTCATCTCAAGACTCGCATTTCTTTTAATTCTGTCTTGACAGAAATGTATGAAATATTGATAATCAAGTCAAGTCAATTTCAATCGCAACGATCATGACACTCTCGCCCATCACCGAACGCTTCGTCCTGCACTGGGGCGAGATGGGTTCACGCTGGGGCGTGAATCGTACCGTCGCGCAAATTCATGCCCTGCTCTTCGTGCTGGGAAAACCACTCACCGCTGAAGACATCGCCGAAGCGCTAGGAGTCGCCCGATCAAATGTGAGTAACAGTTTGCGTGAGCTTGGCAACTGGAATCTCGTGCGCATCACGCACATCATGGCGGATCGACGAGATTTTTTTGAGACCTCGTCGGACGTATGGGAGCTCATGCGCATCATCGTGCGTGAGCGCAAATTGCGCGAATTCGACCCGACCGTAGTTATGTTGAACGACACAGTAGCCGATCCCAATTTCGCGAGCGAACCCGCGGATTTACAGAAGCGCATCAAGGAGACGCAGGCGCTGATGCAATCCCTTTCCAGCTGGACCGACGACATGCTGAAACTTGAGCCGTCGCTTTTAGTCAAAATAATACGTCTAGGTGGAAAGATTCAACGTTTTTTTCAGAGCAGTAGATCATGAACAGCACAGCTACAGCCATTGTCCAGTATCCGATGACGATCTTTTACGACGCATCATGCCCGCTTTGCACGAGAGAGGTGACGATTCTCAAGCGCTACGATCAGGCCGACCAGATTCGCCTGATCGATTGTTCGCCGACCGATTTTGCGGCTGTCGATGGTTACGGACGCGCGGCGATGATGCGCTTGATCCATTCGCGCGACGCGGCGGGTCAGTGGCTGGTTGGTGCTCCGGTGTTCGCGGCAGCCTATCGCGCATCGGGCTTCGCCTCCATCGCGAGCTTGTGGGGCAACTCGCGCCTGCAACCGTTCTGGAGTGTGGTTTATCCGTGGATTGCCGATAACCGCATGCTGCTGTCAAAGCTCGGGGCGACCAGTGCGATCACCTGGGTGCTACATCGGCTGCATGCCCGCGCTGCAAAAAAGGCGTTGGCTGCCTCGAAGGGTTGCCATGATGGGGTGTGCGAAATTTCGGAAAATCGACCGACTAAAAAGTGAAATGTCCGTTCGACCCTGATGGCGCGAATTTAGCGGCTAACTGAGGGGTTATCCCCCCTCGCAAATCAAGCCAGCAGCGCCGGAAACAGCACGTCAGTGAAACCAAATTTGGTCATATCGGCAATTCGTCGTGGATATAAAACACCATCAAGATGATCGCATTCATGCTGCACCACGCGCGCATGGAACCCATCAACGACACGTTCAAACCCGGCACCCGCTGCATCAAGGCCTGAGTAACGCAACCGCTCGTATCGTGGCACCTCGCCACGCAGTCCAGGCACCGACAAACAACCTTCCCACCCGGTAGATATGTCGTCGCTCAGCGGCTCCAGCGCGGGATTACAAAGGACGGTGAACGGAATGTCTGGCGCATCGGGATAGCGCGGATTTTTGCCGGTGCCGCCGAAGATGACGAGGCGCAAATCAACGCCGATTTGCGGGGCGGCGATGCCCGCGCCGTTGGCAGCCTTCATGGTGTCGAGGAGGTCGACAATCAGCTCGTCAATTTCGTCCGAATTGAACATTGAATCCGGGACAGGGAGCGCCACGCGCAGTAATCGCGGATCGCCCATTCTGAGAATTTCACGAATTGCCATGGCTAGGGCCGATCCTTGTAAACCAACGCCAGCGCGGCGATGATCTGCTGCACGCGAACGATGCTGGCGTCGAGCGTGCTGTTGATGTTTGCATGAGAGATCATGTTGACGCTATTTCCGCAGCCCGCCGCCCAGTTGGAGACGACGCACAAATGGGCGTAGCGTAGCGAGAGCTCACGCGCCAGCGCTGCTTCTGGCATGCCCGTCATGCCAACAAGGGTCGCGCCGTCGCGAGCCAGGCGCGTAATTTCAGCCGCTGTCTCCAGACGCGGTCCCTGCATGGCGCCGTAAGTGCCTGTCGCGACGACCTGTTCGCTGACCGAAGAGGCAGCGCGCTCAATGGCATCACGCAATTCGTCGCTGTAGGGGCGTGTAAAGTCCACATGCACCACATTACGATCACTGCCGTCACAAAACGTGTGCTCGCGCCCATAGGTGTAATCAATGATTTGGTCGGGCACCACAATCACGCCTGGCCCAGTGTTGTCGGCAATTCCGCCCACTGCCGCGACCGCCAGCACGTCGGTCGCGCCAGCCTGCTTCAGCGCCCATACGTTCGCTCGATAATTAACGCGATGCGGAGCGTGAATATGCCCCGGTCCGTGGCGGGCGAGGAATAAAATCGGGATGTCGTTCATTTCTCCGAAGACGAGCGGTCCCGACGGTGCGCCAAATGGCGTTCTCGCGATCTCCCGACGGATCACATTCATTTGTCCGAGACCGACGAGACCACTGCCACCAATTACTGCAAGCATGTTTACTTGAGACCGTTACATTAAAACGCTATTCTCGCAGTATTGACTCCGTGTCGCGTTCACCTATTCAGCCATGTATCTCACCCGATTGTTACAACTCATGTCCGAGCGCGAAGCTTCGGATTTGTTTATCTCGGCTGGCGCGCCGATCCATCTAAAGATCAACAACGACACGCTGCCGGTCAGCACACAGATCATCGACGCAGCGACAGCGCAAAAGATCGCCTACGAGGTCATGAGCGCCGACGAGATCGAACGCTTCGAGCGTGATTGGGAGATGAATCTTTCGCACGTGGAGCCGGAGTTCGGCAACTTCCGCATCAACGTCTTGCGTCAGCGCGGAACCGTGTCGATGGTGGTGCGCTACATCCGCAGCAGCGTTCCCGAATTCGCATCGTTAAATCTACCTTCGGTGTTACTTGATCTCGCGGTCGAAAGGCGCGGATTGATCCTTGTTGTCGGCTCCACCGGATCGGGAAAGTCAACCTCGCTCGCGTCGATGATCGACCATCGAAACACACACACCACGGGGCATATCCTCACCGTCGAGGATCCGATTGAGTATTTGATCCGTCACAAGCGATGTGTGGTCAACCAACGCGAAGTCGGTCACGACACCAAGTCCTACGACAACGCGCTACAAAATGCGTTGCGCGAGGCGCCCGATCTGCTGCTGATCGGTGAAGTACGCGACCGCGCCACCATGCAACATGCCCTGACGCATGCACTCACCGGCAACCTGTGCCTGACCACGCTGCACGCGACCAACAGCTACCATGCCCTCTCCCGCATCATCAATATGTACCCGCAGGAAGCGCGCTCGGGCCTGCTGGCTGATCTGGCCTATGGCCTGAAAGCGATCATCGGGCAGCGTCTGGTGAAGACCAAGAACGGTAATTTGCAGCCGGCCGTCGAGGTCTTGATCAACACCAAACTCATCGCCGAAATGATCACCTCAGGCGAGCTGCACAAAATCAAAGAGGCGATGGAGCAGAGTTTGACGCCCGGTTCCTGCACCTTTGAGCAAGCGT
>JBDSYI010000033.1:0-4139 GCA_039925745.1 Casimicrobium sp.
GGCGATACGCTGCTGCCGCAGAGCGAGCTACAGGCCGCGAACATGCGGCTAGCAATGGAACACGCGCTGCGCCATCCGCAAGCCGCCCCATAATCGGTAGGCGAGTAGATCAGCTTTTCGCTACAAGCACAGCCAGATGGGGGCTAAGCACATATTCCGACAAAAGTCGATAAGTGATCAAATGCGATTTCAGCCCCTGTACAGCGGTCGTTTCAGCAAAATGCTGATGCTTTTCGGGAGGCCTACGATCGACTAGTTGACGGCATCCGTGACCGACGCCGAGCAGAACACAGCACCTTCATCGATCCATCCCTGCGTCAGCATCTTCGCCTTCGTCACAGCACTAACCACATAGCGGTGATTGCCTTCGTTGGTGGCGCTTTTGTTGTTGAACAGGCGCGTCACGGCGTTTGGTGCATCGGCAGCACAGCCTGACGAGGTTGGTTTGAGCACCGAGAAGTCGAAGCCTTCGTACTTCAATCCGCTTAGTTTGTTGAGCGTCGGGCAATCATCCCCAATGCCGTAGAAATGAGAGTTACTACCGCCTTTGTCTGGCGCGGCATACAGCCGGCACACGGGCTGTTCTGGAATATCGCGATAGCGGCTCGACTTCGCGGCGAAGCGCATGCCGGTACGCGTGAACGAAGCAGGCAACGCATCTAACGCGTCCTGCTCGGCTTTTCTGCCCGTAATGAAGTAGCGCCTGGCGGCGGGTGCGTAGTATTCGATCACGGTGGGAGCGACGTTGCCTGCCGGATCGTCTTTGACCATCAACGCGTTACGTATCGTTGATAGCGTACCGTCCGCGTTGTACGTATTTTTTACTGTAACCAACGCAACGCCATCGGGGCTGATGCTGGTTGACCACGGAAGCACGCGACGCAGCTCGGCGAGGCGGTACGCGGCGGGCAAACTGAAGCCCCAGCTGTCGGTCGCCCCTGCGCCACTCACGCTGGCCCGCGATAAGGTCGCTGGTTCGGCGAAATCCGATAGGTACACATAGTTCTTGTCGGCGAACAACGTAAACCCAGCCGGAGTCCAGGACAAATCGGTGGACGCGTCTTCGACGCGCAGGCGAATCTTGCGTTCAGCGGGGTACAGAAAACGTCCGGAGATCGAGAACTTTGAACCCAAAGCCGCCGTTCTGAAATTGAAAGCCCCGCTCGATTGCGGCTCCAGCGCGATGCGGCGCAGCTCGTGCTCACGAAAACCCAGGCTGCTATCGGACAGGCCCACCCAGAGCCCGCCCTTACCGTCGGTCGTCGGATAGGTTTCAACGGTCTTCGTGCCGCTGGACAGTGCGGTACCCGTCTGCAAACTCCAAACAAGGTCAATCACGCCGGACGGGGCTTCGAATCGGCGCATATCACCGACCGCATTTTTGACGTACACATAACCGGTCGCGGCATCGTAGTCAATCACGCTTGGCTGGCCGTCGAGACCGACAAATTCTGGCTGCCTCAATAGCCGCCCGTCAACCAGCGAGAGGTACGCCAACCCGTTCACTGCGATGCCACTGAGTCGTTCAATCGTGCCCGACACCGCGATGCCGCTGGGGGTTGCCACGGCGCGATTGATCGCAGAGACATCAAAAAGATTGCCGAACTGCGACATTCGCGGCGCCACGACTTCGGCCCGCCAGGACGTATCCGGCTCGCCGTCAGCACGCAACTTCAGCAGGTTTCTGAAACGCAAACCATCAAACCAGACTTCAAAACGGCCGTACAGCAATGTTCCACCGTCGGGTAGCGGCAAAAACTGGATGTCAATTTCGTTGGGGCGACCCAGATCGTAGTTGGTAAACGTCGTGAAATCGGGCACGGTAAGCACGCGTTGCGCCGACGCCGCCGTCGAAACAACGCAAAGCGCCAAAACCAAAAGTCGTCGAAACACAAAATTTCCTTTAAGCATCATGAGTCTCAATTGACCGAATCGGTCACGTTAGCAGAGCAGAACACAGCACCTTCATCGATCCATCCCTGCGTCAGCATCTTCGCCTTCGTCGCAGCACTAACCACATAGCGATGATTGCCTTCGTTGGTTGCGCCTTTGTTATTGAACAGGCGCGTCACCGCGTTGGGTGCGTCAGCGGGGCACACAGAATTCACTGGTTTAGCCATAGCAAAATCAAACCCTTCGAAGCGCAACTGACTCGCCGTATTGAGCGCCGGGCAGTCATCGCCGTTGCCGTAAAAATGCGTGTTACTGCCGCCCTGTGCGGGCGATGCGTAGAAGCGGCAGACCGGCCGCTCTGGCCCGTCAGCGAACGACAGTGCGCTGTGTGCGATGAACGTCATGCCTGTGCGCACAAACGATGCAGGATTCGCGTCCAGTAGTACCTGCTCATCCGTGCGCCCGGTCAGAAAATAGCGCTTAACATCGCGGTTGAAGTACTCAATCACCGTTTTGTCGCTGCTCGCCACGCCGCGTGTAGTCATCAGCTTGAGCTCGGCGCCCTGGCTTGCAACGTATTCAATGTCATCTGATGATTGCGGCTCGACATCCACCGTGAACGGTGCACTACCGCCTGCGAGACGCGGCGGCGGCGCCGACCAATCAGGCTCAGCCGCGCCTTGCCCAGACAACGGGGAGCGGCGCAATATCTGTGTGTTGGCCTCGGTCAACTGCGTCCAATACAAATAGTTGGCCGATAGCGTTTGCGGGGTCCATCCTGAGTCCGCGGTGGCGGGTAGTCGCCGCCACGTCGAGTCTTCGATCCCGCCCTGACCAAGCGCAAACCGCTTGGTACCGATGTAGGCATGCTGCATCGAACTTTGCACACTTCTGGTTTGAAATGAAATCTGGTTGTTGGGTATGTTCGCTGTTTGCGTGCGGGTGGCAAAGTCAAGCCGTTCAATAAGATTCACGGTGGAGCTACCAAAGCCCGACACGTCCCAAAATAGCCATAATCCTCCAAGGCGATCCGTACCAAGACTGACGCCCTCTCCGCGAAACGGAACAGCCCAATCGGTACCCATCATGTTGTTTTGCAAGCTCAGTGCGCTGAGAGAAAACGCATTTGAAGAACCACTGTAACCGGACGCCGCGAAAAACTGGTCTGCACCGTCATAGGCGGCCTGATACGCCGTCTTGGGCCACGACGCGCCCCATGTAGGGCTGACCGAGGCACCAGCGCTGAGCGATATCAACGCGACACTCGCGCCGGGAAAGCCGTTTGTGATGGTCGTGCCGTTTGCTGCGGCAATCCCATTGATCGTCGTGAAAGAACCTGACACCACGACGCCTCGCGGCGTCAGAAACACGTCATAGACAGAGCCATCAACATCTACGCGCCAGTCCTGCACGACGTTGCCATCCGCATCCGTTCTGATCAAGTCACGATAGCGATGACCGCCGTAGATCGCATCGAACCGTCCAAAAATGAGTCGTCCACCGTCCGGCAGTGCCAGGATTTTTTGCACCTCCGCAGGCACACCCAACGCGTACGAAAAGGAACCTCTGATTTGTAACGTGGACGTATCAAACGCCCAGACGGTATTTCCGGTGGTGTAGTAAATGTTGTTGTTAGCTATGCCGAGAAAGGGCGGCTGACTTTGGAATCGTCCAGTCGTCGCTGGCCCAGGCACTTTGATTTGCGTCAGCAGCCTTCCAGCGCTGTCAAATCGCGCGATCTCGGCCGATGCCTTGCCCTGCGCGGGATCGGGCGTCACCGTCACGATCAACACATCAGCAACGGCGGCGATATCAAGACTGCTCGCACGCGTTGAGCGCGCCACAAACAGATTCACCCCCTGCGACGACCAGCCGGGATCGGGATCGCCGTTAGCTGTGAAGCGTGCGATGATGGGTGGATAACCATATGAGCCATCGGGTATCGCATACACGCGGCCGTAGACATCACCCACAATGCGGGCCTGACCAAAAATCCCGTGCCGCCATAAAAGCGTTGCAGGCGCGCTGCTGCTCAGTCGCATTAAATCCCGCTGGTATGCCCCGGACGAAAAGCTTCCTGTGAGGAGGTAAACCGATCCGTCAGCGCCGACCGTGGGGGCAGCATTGCTCGTCGCCGGCAACTCGTAGCTCCAGCCGTCAACGAGATGGGTTCGCGTGTCCAGACGCCCGATTCGGATCGTATCAACGATACCGACCGACTCGCGAACGGTGAAGTAAAGCCAATG
>JBDSYI010000034.1:0-1551 GCA_039925745.1 Casimicrobium sp.
AAAGAAGTCATCCTCGCCACCAACTTCACCAACGAAGGCGAAGTCACCGCGCATGTCATCACCGAACTTTTGGAACCGCAAGGCGTAAAGGTTTCCCGACTTGCGCGGGGGATTCCGATTGGAAGTGAGTTGGAGTATGTGGATGCGGCTACTGTGGCGCAGGCGGTGCGGGAGCGGCGCTGAATCTTGTTGTCGATGATTGATCGCATGATAAT
This sequence comes from Casimicrobium sp., assembly GCA_039925745.1. Taxonomy (GTDB): domain Bacteria; phylum Pseudomonadota; class Gammaproteobacteria; order Burkholderiales; family Casimicrobiaceae; genus Casimicrobium. The sequence continues at coordinate 216 of JBDSYI010000034.1, forward strand.
TCGAACTATGGAGGCACGAATATGACTGCAATTGTGATGCTCGTCTGTGGTGGGTTGTTCGCGCTCATTGCGGCAATGCTTCGCTTTGAGCCGAACGCCAGAATACTGGCGCAATACAGCGACAACGCCGTCGCTCAGAAGAATCGTTGGGCTTCAAAATACCTTTTTTTGATTGCGGTATTCAGTTTGGCAGCTGGTGTTGCAGCGCTGTCTTTCTCGCAATTTTCGGTTCAGATCTTTTGCGTCTGGCTCGGCACTGTCGTCGTTATTGCATTTTTTGTGGCGAGCAAGAGCTAGAGTTGTGCGGTGAGCATCAGTTGCGTAGGGTGCGCATCAGAATGGGCACCAGCGTTCGCGATTCAGTCGTCGTTGTTTTGCCGCGATTGGTGCGCACTTGGGTGCACACCCTACGGATACAGCTTTTTCGTGAAATTACGACGGAACAGGGGCTAAAGGCAAAAAACGGCTAATGTCGATAAATTCCATTTTGCGCATGTAGCCCCTGTGCAGACGTAGTTTCATCATAAAGGCGTAACCGTTGTCTTACCGAAAACCCAATTTCAAATCGCCATAAATTCCTCTCACGTCAACGCGACTTTGCACATTTCGCCTTTAAGCAGATAAGCTCCACATCGGGGGATAGCCGGAGTCATTGGAGACTCGCATGTTTGTTGCTCGCGTTACATTCATTCGTCGGTTGAAGTCCACGCATTGGCGCGTTGCCTTGTCGCTACTGCTGACTGCAATAGCCGCCCCGATGGCCCACGCCGCGCCAACGCTCACAGTCAACGTCGCCGCCAGCCGTCACGCGATCAGCGACGACATCTACGGCATGAATTTCACGGACGAAGCCTTGGCCGCTGATCTGCGCTTGCCGGTGCGACGCTGGGGCGGCAACGCCACCACGCGCTACAACTGGCGCGTCGGGATGACCAATCTCGGCAACGATTACTATTTTCAAAATTTCCCCGACCAACTCGGTGGACCCGCCGTGCTCAATGGATCGAAGAGCGATCTCTTCGTCGAGCAGGATCGGCGCACGCAAACGCGCACGTTGATGACGCTGCCGTTGATCGGATGGACGGCGAAGAGCACGAGCCCGCGCTCGCATCCGCTCGATTGCGGTTTCAAGGTTTCGCTCTACGGCGCGCAGCAGTCGGTTGATCAATACGACGCGAATTGCGGCAATGGGGTGAAACCCAACGGCAGCACCAACGTCACCGGCAATAACGCCACCGACACCAGCGAAGCGATCACGCAGACGTTTGTTTCCGACTGGATCGCGCATTTCATCAGCCGCTACGGTAACGCCGCGTCCGGCGGCGTGGCGTATTAC
>JBDSYI010000035.1:0-32260 GCA_039925745.1 Casimicrobium sp.
GATTCGCTCAATGATCGCGGTGAAATCGCGCTCTTCGCGATTGACGAGGCGCACTGTGTGTCGCAATGGGGCCATGATTTTCGGGCAGATTATCTTGAGCTGACGCTCCTGCACACGCGCTACCCGAACGTTCCGCGTATCGCGCTGACTGCCACCGCCGACACGGCGACCCGCGAGGAAATTCGCAATAAACTTTCGCTGCGAGACGCCGCACAATTCGTCTCCAGCTTTGATCGGCCGAACATTCACTATGCGGTCTCGGATCGTCGTGAAGAGAAAGCGCAGCTCCTCGAATTTCTTGCAAATCACGAGGACGAAGCCGGGATCGTTTACTGTATTTCCCGCGCAAAGGTCGATGAAACCGCGTCGTGGTTGCGTAGCAAAGGATTCAACGCCATCCCGTATCACGCAGGGCTCGACGCCGAGACACGGCGTGATCACCAATCTAAGTTTCTGCAAGACGATGCAGTCGTCATGGTCGCAACCGTTGCCTTCGGCATGGGGATTGACAAGCCCGATGTCCGCTTCGTGGCGCACCTCGATCTGCCAAAAAGCATTGAGGGCTACTACCAGGAAACCGGTCGCGCCGGACGTGATGGTGAGCCCGCATTCGCCTGGATGATTTATGGCCTCGCTGATGTTGTGAAGCAACTTCGCTTCATCGACGAGAGCGACGCTGGCGAAGATTTCAAGCGGCTGCAAAAGAACCGCCTGGATCGATTGTTGGCGTTGGCCGAAACCACCGCCTGCCGTCGTGCCGTATTACTTGATTACTTTGGCGAGCCACAGCCCTCAGGCTATCGCTGCATGAATTGCGACAACTGCAACGACCCGCCAGAGATGTGGGACGCAACGAAGCCTGCGCAAATGTTTTTATCGGCGGCGGTACGGACTGGACAATTTTTCGGCGCAGCCCACCTGATTGACGTGCTTCGCGGCAGCAAGAGCGAAAAGGTTTTAGCGCGCGGACACGACAGTTTGCCGGTGCACGGCATTGGGGCTGAGTACGAGGCTGATGTATGGCGATCACTGATTCGTCAGTTGGTCGCTCGCGGTGCGCTGTTCTCTGATGCCGACGCCTACGGCGCGCTCAAGCTCACCGAGGCCGCACGCCCAATTCTGCGCGGTGAGCAAACCCTCACCATGCGAAAAATCGCAACGAAAGCGGAGAAGCGCAGCGAGCGAACCCGTGATCGCAAAGGCGCGCTTCGTAAAGTGGCGGGAGGAAAAACCGGAAGCCCGATCATCGATGATTTGAGCGCCGACGCGCGCGGTCGCTTCGCCGCCCTCAAAGCGTGGCGTACCGCGCAGGCCAAGAGCGCAGGCATTCCGGCGTTCATGATTTTCTCGGACGCAACCCTGCGCGGGATTGCCGAGCGCGCGCCGACAACGAGCGCGCAATTGCTGGAAGTTTCTGGAGTGGGCGTCGCCAAACTCGAGCGCTACGGTAATTCCATCCTTGCGCTTTTGGCGAGTGAGGAAGGTGAGATGGCTGTGGTCGCGCAGATTGAGTGATCTCTCGAAAAGGCCGGTGCAGGTTAAAGCCCCGTGCTTCGAAATTGGTGCGCCACGCCGTAAAGTGCGTTGCCGTCTGTGGCAGTATTAACAAATTTTCTGGAGATTTGAAATGAGCCGTGCCGCAACGATCACTGCCATCGAGCACTACTTCGACAGTGGCGGTTTTATGGCCGACCTCTCTCGCCGTGTTGCAATCCCCACCGAAAGCCAGAACCCGGAGCGCGGAGCCGTATTGTCGTCCTACCTTGAGGACGAGATGCAGCCGGGCCTCGAGCGGCAGGGGTTTTGCTGCACGATCCTGCCCAATCCTTCCGGTAGTGGCGGTCCGTTCCTCGTTGCTGAGCGGATAGAAGATCCCGCCTTGCCAACGGTGCTGACCTATGGTCACGGCGACGTAATTCGCGGACAGGACGAGCAGTGGCGCAGTGGCCTGTCGCCGTGGAAGCTCACGCGTGAAGGCGATCGCTTGTATGGCCGCGGCACCGCGGATAACAAGGGGCAGCACACGATTAACCTGGCTGCGATGGACGCGGTACTTAAACAGCGCGGAAGCCTGGGCTTCAACCTCAAGGTGTTGATCGAGACCGGCGAAGAGGTCGGCTCGCCGGGGTTACGTGAAATCTGCGCGGAGCAGAAGGAACTGCTTGCCGCCGATGTGCTCATCGCTTCGGACGGCCCGCGGCTCCAGCCCGGCAGGCCGACGATCTTTCTCGGTTCGCGCGGCGCATTCAACTTCGACCTGACGCTCGATCTGCGCAAGGGCGGTCACCACTCCGGTAACTGGGGCGGGCTGCTGCGCAATCCAGGCATCGTACTGGCGCATGCGATCGCTTCGATCACCGACGCCAATGGCGCCATCCGCGTCCCGGAATGGCGGCCCAACTCGCTGACGTCTTCGGTGAAGCGAGCGCTCGACGGACTGGTCGTCGAAGGCGGTGACGATGGACCTCAGATCGATGCCGATTGGGGCGAGCCAGGGTTGACCTCCGCTGAACGCGTGTTCGGCTGGTGCAGCTTTGAGGTGCTCGCTTTTGTCACCGGCAATCCGGACAAGCCGGTCAATGCGATCCCGCCGCGTGCCAGCGCCCATTGCCAGTTGCGCTACGTCGTCGGCATCGACCCGGGCGTCATCCTGCCAGCGCTTCGGCGCCATTTGGACGCAAACGGTTTCGAAATGGTCACGCTCACCCCTGCACGCGACGGATACTCCGCCGCCACCCGGCTAGACCCGGATCACCCCTGGGTGAAATGGACCGCCGCGTCGATCGAGGCGACCACCGGAGGTAAGCCAGCGATCCTGCCCAACCTTGGCGGTTCGCTGCCCAATGATGTCTTTGCCGATGTGCTCGGCCTGCCCACCGTTTGGATTCCGCATTCGTATGCAGCGTGTTCGCAGCACGCACCGAACGAACACATGTTGGCCTCCGTCGCGCGCAATGCCCTGCGCATCATGGCGGGGGTGTTCTGGGATTTGGGTGAAACAGGCACGGTGCCGCAAAGAGCGTGAAGCAGGAGCCATTGGTGCCGGATTTTGTACGGCGCTAATAAGTCAACGCTCTTTCGCGCGAGCAAAAAAGTACTGATTAGGTGCATGTTTATTCGCAGCGAGGGCAGCACAGGATTAGCGACGCGCTGGGCAAATCCAGATGCTCACGGGCGTTACTTCCAACCTGCGAAGTGTTGAACTAGATCGCAGTGCAATCGTAAGTCATGAGCTTTATTGGAGGCGGGTAGCGGAATCGAACCGCTCTAAACGGATTTGCAATCCGCTGCATAACCTCTTTGCTAACCCGCCGTCGATGCGCTGCGACGAATCTCGCTACGCAAATGAAAACGGAACCGTTGCGGTTCCGCTTTTTTACTGCCAGTTTAGAAACTGGAGCGGCAGAAGAGTCTCGAACTCTCGACCTCAACCTTGGCAAGGTTGCGCTCTACCAACTGAGCTACTGCCGCGACAAATAAAATTATAGCTGATTCGCAAATCGATGCAAATCGGCAGGATCGGTCAAAGCACTTTGGCGATGGCCTCTGCGACGTAGTTGACGTTTTTTGTATTCAGCGAGGCGACGCAAATACGGCCGGAATCAATGGCATAGATGCCAAATTCATTGCGCAGGCGATGCACCTGATCTTTGGTGAGACCTGAATACGAGAACATACCACGCTGGGTGAGGATGTTTTCGAAATTCGCGGAGGGCGCGAGACGCTTCAACGCACCGTGCAGGGCCACGCGCATGGCCTTGATGCGATCACGCATCTCGCCCAATTCTTTTTCCCACAACAGGCGCGCTTGCGGATCGGTCAGTGCGGCTGCGACGATTGCTCCGCCGTGCGTCGGCGGGTTGGAATAGTTGGTGCGTATCACGCGCTTTAACTGCGACAGCACGCGCTGGGCTTCGTCTTTATCAGCGGCGACGACGGACAGCGCACCGATGCGCTCGCCGTACAGGGAAAACGATTTTGAGAATGAGCTTGAGACAAAGATCGGGCCTGGCGTTTGCGAGAACAGTTTGACGACCGCACCGTCTTCCATCACTCCGTCGCCAAAGCCCTGATAGGCCATATCGAGAAACGGCACCAGACCGCCCGCACGGACGGCGCCGGCGATCTCTTGCCACTGCGCCAAGGTAGGGTCAACGCCGGTCGGGTTGTGACAGCAGGCATGCAGCACGACGATACTTCCGACGGGCATGGCCTTTACCGCAGCGAGGAAGCCGGGGAAATTCAGGCTGCGCGTGTCGGAGTCGTAGTAGTCGTAGTCCCGAACATCAAAGCCCGCGCCTTCAAACAATGCGCGATGGTTCTCCCAGCTCGGGTTCGAGATGTAGACGGCTGCATCCGGCGATACGCGTTTCAGGAAATCCGCGCCGACTTTCAACGCGCCAGTGCCGCCCACGGCTTGCACCGTGACAGCACGGTTGTTTTTGACGATGTCAGAGTCGGCACCAAACACCAAAGCCTGAGTGGCCTTGTCGTAAGCCGCGATGCCGTCAATTGGCAAATAGCCGCGCGGGGACGACTTCTCCGCCATGGCGACTTCGGCGCGCTTGACGCATTCAAGTACCGGAATCTTGCCGTTTTCATCGGTGTAGACACCGACGCCCAGATTGACCTTTGCGGGATTGGTGTCACTATTAAATGATTCAATGACGCCGAGAATCGGGTCACGAGGCGCCATTTCGACGGCCGAAAATAGCGAGGCAGCGGTGTTTGACATAAATTTGATGAGCGAACGAAGTTTTGGAATCGGTTTTCAAATCTATTTTATCGTGCAAAACCCGAACTTGTTTGGGTCTGGCCTAAAACGATCCGAGCTATCGCGCTAAGATGTGCGAATGATCAGATTGGTTTACGTCAGCACGTGCGCTCACAACGTTCAGCAAACAGACGTTGAGGAGATTCTTCGCGTAGCAGAACTGCGCAATACTGAGCAAGAGATCAGCGGCATGCTGTGCTGGTCCGGCGAGTATTTTTTGCAGTGTCTCGAAGGCGAACGGAGCCGCGTGTCTCGGTGTTTCTCCAATATTGCGGCGGACAAGCGCCATCACTCAGTCGAGCTGATAGTCAGCTCTCCGACAAATGTTCGGTGGTTCTCGACCTGGGGGATGGGCTTCACACGCATGATGTCGTCGCATTGGGTTGACTTGCCCCGCTTCGATGGCACAAGCTTCAATCCGTACTTGATAGAAGCCTCCGATTTGCAGGACACCTTTGCCCGATTGTCTAGCCAGGCGCAAAGATTAAGGGTTGATGACAGCGGTGTGCAGAGGGGTAATCCCTAGCCATCGGATAGGCGCTGTCACTAGAATCCGAGGAAGCGGTTTGCCAAAATTTTGCAACCGATAGTTCATTCACAAGGAGGTTACTTTGAAGATTTCGCTTAAGGCTTCGGCGATTGCCGTGGCAGTGTCATTGTTGGCAGCGGGTGCCGCGAATGCGCAGAACGTAAAAGTTGCGTTTATTGAAGGCATGTCTGGTCCGTTCGGTGGCGTTGGCCAAAACCAGCTTAAACATTTTCAGTATGCTGCTGAGCGCTTCAGCGGCAAGCAGGCCAATAGCGGCGTGACTATTGAAATCGTTCCGATGGATTCGAAGGGCAGCCCACAGGAGGCTCTGGCGCTGCTAAAGAAAGCCACCGATGAGGGTATCCATTTCATCACTCAGGGCAATGGCTCGAACGTGGCAGGCGTGTTGATCGACGCGGTCAACAAGTACAACGAACGTAATCCTGGCAAGGAAGTGGTGTATCTCAATTACGCCGCCATTGACCCAGATTTCACCAACTCGAAATGCTCGCCGTGGCACTTCCGCTTCGACGCGGGCTCGGATATGAAGCTTCAGGGTTTGACCAATTTCATGGTGGATCAAAAGGACATCAAGAATGTCTACATCATCGGTCAAAACTATTCGCATGGTCAGCAGGTATCGAAGTTCACCAAGGAGTTCCTTGCTAAAAAGCGGCCTGATATCAAAATCGTGGGCGACGAGCTGCACCCGTTGGGCCAGGTCAAAGACTTCGCTCCTTACATCGCCAAGATGCAGGCAGCTAACGCCGATACGGTCGTTACCGGCAACTGGGGCTCTGACCTCGCGCTGCTAATCCGCGCAGCCAACGCCGCTGGCTTCAAAGGTAAGTTCTACACGTTCTATGCGGGCGTGATCGGAACGCCTACCGCCATCGGTGCGGCGGGCGCAGATCGCGTAGAGATGATTGCGTACTGGCATCCTAACTCTGCACAGAGCCAGTTTGAGAGCGTCTACACGGGCTTTAAAGCCAAGTTCAACGAAGAGTTCTACACAGTCGCTGCGGTGAATGCTATTCGTTTCCTCGTAGCCAGCGTTGAAAAAGCCAAGAGCACTGACGCAGCACCGGTTGCCCGCGCGATGGCAGGTATGAAGATGAAAGGTGCTTCTGGTGAGGATATCGAAATGCGTGCAGCTGACGGTGCATTGCAGCAAGCTTTGTATGTCGTCAACTGGACAAAAGCGGGCGGACCTGGTGTGAAGTTCGATGCCGAAAACACGGGCTACGGCTTCCAGACGGTTCGCTACCTGATGCCGTCGCAAGCCGCAATGCCAACGACCTGCAAGATGCCAAAGCGCCCCTAGTGACGCGTTAGCAGTAAAGGCATAAAAAGGCCACGGCTGGGTCATACCACCGTGGCTTTCTTTTGTGCGGAATCGCCTGAAGGCGATCTACACTTCATCCTATCCAGTCGCACGAGGAGGCTTGCTTGGAGTTTTTCGTAATGTCAGTATTGAACGGAGTGAGCTACGGGCTCCTGCTGTTCATGTTGTCAGCCGGTCTAACGCTGATATTTTCGATGATGGGCGTGCTGAATTTCGCGCACGCGAGCTTCTATATGCTCGGCGCTTATTTTGCTTTTCAGGTGTCCGAGTGGACCAACTACTGGGTTGCGTTTCTTGTTGCGCCGATGCTTGTCGCTTTGATGGGCGGTTTGTTCGAGCGCTTCATTCTGCGCAAGACGCACAAATTCGGACATGTTGCCGAGCTGCTCGTTACGTTTGGACTGTCGTTTGTCATTTTGGAGCTGGTGCAGCTCATCTGGGGGCGCACGGCGGTTGACTACAAAGTGCCGGCTGCACTCGACGGTTCGCTGTTCAAACTTTTCAATTCCAGCTTTCCAGAATATCGCGCATTCATGATGTTGGTGGCGGTCGGGATGCTCGTTGGGCTGTTTTTAATGCTCAAGAAAACGCGCATCGGGCTGGTGATTCAGGCTGCGCTAACTCATCCCGAAACCACGGAGGCGTTGGGCCACAATGTGCCGCGCGTGTTCGCAATGGTGTTCGCCGGCGGTTGCGCTTTGGCTGGGTTGGCCGGTGTCATCGGCGGCAACGCGTTCATCACTGAACCTGGCATGGCGCAGGCGGTCGGAGCCATTATTTTCGTGGTCGTCGTCGTCGGTGGCATGGGTTCATTGGGGGGGGCGCTGATCGCGTCGGTGCTCATCGGCTTGATGCAGACCTTCGCTGTAGGCCTGGACTGGTCATTTATCGGGGGCTTGAAGTCCCTGGGTGTTGAGGTCACGCCTGAGACTTTCGGATATCCGGTATGGAAACTGAAGCTGTCGCAAGTGGGCCCAATCCTGCCGTATTTACTGTTGGTCGTGATGCTTGTTGTCAGACCCAAAGGCATCATGGGAACACGCGATGACTAGCCCGAACAGCTCCACTCCGTCCGCTTTGCGGCCGTTGCACTTCAAACCCCTCAACGGCGTTCGAATCGTTGTGTGGACGACGTATGCGCTGATACTCCTGGCGCTTCCGCTCGTCGCCCAGTCAAGCTTTGCGCTGACCCTTTTGTGCATGACTGGCATCGCCGCAGTCGCCTGCCTAAGCTACAACATGCTGCTCGGTCAGGCGGGCATGCTGTCGTTCGGCCACGCGGTCTACACCGGTCTTGGAACGTTCGTCGCTATCCAAACCATGAACAAAATTCTTGGCGGCTGGCCCCTACCGATGTGGCTAGTGCCGCTGGTGGGTGGTTTTGCGGGGCTTGGTTTTGGCGCGTTGCTCGGCTATGTCACCACCCGCAAAGCCGGTACGCCGTTCTCAATGATCACGCTGGGTGTGGGCGAGCTGGTTTTTGCGAGCGCGCTCATGTTTCCTGAGTTCTTTGGTGGCGAAGCGGGCATCAATTCCAACCGCACTGGCGGAACGGGTTGGCTGCACGATCTTGGGCTGACGTTTGGCCCGCAAATTCAGGTTTATTACCTGATCGCCATTTATCTTTTCATTTGCACGGCAGCTATGTACGCGTTCACCATGACGCCATTGGGCCGTATTGCTAATGCCGTTCGCGACAACGCCGAGCGCGCCGAATTTGTGGGTTATGACACGCGCTGGGTGCGCTACCTGATTGTGATGGTGTCCAGTTTTTTTGCTGGCGTCGCTGGGGGGCTTACTGCGCTCAACGTTGAGGCAGCCACGGCAGACTTGTTGCACGGCGTGCGCTCAGGGGGATATTTGCTGTTTACGTTCCTGGGTGGCGTCGGGTTCTTCTTCGGGCCGATTATTGGCGCCGTATTGCTAGTTTTTTCGCTGGTAGTTCTTTCCGAGATTACCAAAGCCTGGCAGCTCTACGTAGGTGTGATTTTTCTCATCATGGTGGTGTATGCACCGGGCGGATTTTCGGCGCTGCTAATGCTGAATTTGCGCCGCATAAAGTACGGCGAGTGGCGAAAAATGCGTTGGCCGTATGCGGGTATGATGTTCTTTGGGCTGATCGCGCTTTGGGGCATCGCTGCGATTGTTGAAATGGCTTATCAAATCCAGGTGGCGGCGGGCTCAGGCAGCGAGGTGACGATTGCCGGTATTGCGCTCGATTCGTCGAGCCATACGTCTTGGGCCGTGGCCATCGCTGTAATGGTTGCGGGCGGCGCGGCGTTTGAATACTGGCGTCGCAAGTTTGCCAAAGTATGGAGCGACGGCGAAGAGCGCATCGCCGAAGCAGCAAAAAAAGCGGAGGCAGCCATCGTATGAGCACCTACGCACTCGAATTGTCGAACGTCACTAAGAGCTTCGGCAAAACCGCGATTATTCGCGGCGTCAACCTGGCCGTGAGTAAAGGTGAACGCGTTGCAGTCATCGGTCCGAACGGAGCGGGAAAGAGCACGCTGTTTAATCTCATTAGCGGGCGCTTTGAGCCCACCAGTGGCAGCATCAAGCTGCATGGCACCGAGATCATCGGCCAGCGTCCGTACGAAATCAGTCGCCGTGGACTGGCGCGCAGTTTTCAGATCACCAACATTTTTTCGCGACTCAGCGTTTTCGAAAATCTTCGCTGCGCGGCGCTCTACGCCAGCGGGCAGAAATACAGTTTCTGGAAGCCGCTATCGAAGCTCACTGAGTTAAATGATCGTACCGAAGCGCTGATGGCCTCGATTGAGCTGAAACGCCGTCGTGACGTCCCTGCGTCGTTATTGACTTATTCAGAGCAGCGCGCACTGGAAGTGGGTATCACGATCGCTGGCGGCGGCGATGTGATCCTTCTGGACGAGCCAACCGCTGGTATGAGCCATTCAGAAACAGATCGTTTTGTGCATCTGATTCGCACGGTCACCGTGGGCAAAACACTGCTCACCGTTGAGCACGATATGGGCGTCGTGTTTGGTTTGGCCGATCGCATTGCCGTCCTGGTTTATGGCGAAGTCATTGCCTTTGATACGCCAGACAAAGTGCGCGCCGATCCCAAGGTGCAAGAGGCTTATCTGGGCGCCGTGCTCGAATCTGAAGGAGCGCACTGATGAGCACACCAGTGACATCAAACGTGGCGCTTGAAGTCAAAGAGCTGCACGCGTTTTATGGCAAGAGCCACATCCTTCAAGGCGTAAATCTCAAGGTCAACGAAGGTGAAATTGTCGCGCTCCTTGGGCGCAACGGAGCAGGGCGCTCGACCACCGTCAAAGCCATCATGGGTATGGTCGACAACACCGGCGAAGTGCTCTGGCGCGGCAAGAACATTCTCGGTATGAAGGCGTACGAAATCGCGCACTTGGGGCTGGGCTACGTGCCTGAGAGTCGTGATATTTTCCCGAAACTCACGGTGCATCAAAACCTGATGCTCGGTGAAAAAGGTGGCAAAAAGCCAAACCGCTGGTCGTTCGAGGACATGTACAAAATGTTCCCTCGACTGCGGGAGCGGCAGCACACCGAAGCCGGCGTTCTATCGGGTGGCGAGCAGCAGATGCTTACGCTTTGCCGCACGCTGATGGGCGACCCGGACCTCGTCATGATTGACGAGCCCACCGAAGGGCTGGCTCCGGCGATTGTGCAACTGGTGGCTGAGTATTTGATGGAACTGAAGCGGCGCGGCATCAGTGTCGTGCTGGTCGAACAAAAGCTATCGATTGCGCTGCAAATCTCTGATCGCGTGTATGTGATGGGCGACCGTCGGATTGTTTTCGAAGGAACGCCGGCTGAACTCAAAGCTGATGCCAATATTCGCAAGGAATGGCTGGAAGTTTGATCGGTTTTGTGGCTACAGCTTTTGCTTGGTTCCTCCATCGCACAGGGGCTAGCGCTCCATAAAGCGAAAAGTCGATAGCAATCGTTTTGCGCAGCGAGCCCCTGTATAGCCGCCTTTTTCCAGAAGAAGCTGATACCAATCAAACACACCGTTGGATCAAAAAATTCGTTACGCGTCGCGGTCGCGATTGATGAGTCGCTGCCGTGCCTGATCGAGATGAAATTGCATCGCCACGCGCGCTCGATCACCGTCTTTCGCGCGAATCGCCTCGACGATGGCCGTGTGTTCTTCCAGCACTTTTTGCGCACGTCGCGCTGAGCCGGTGCGCGTCAAGCTGATCGACAAGCGCATGAAACCGGAGAGAGCTTCATGCGTGCTGTCCAGAACATCGCGGAAAAACTCGTTTCCGGTCGCGTCGGTGATGCTCTTGTGAAACGCCAAATCTTCTTCTGCGTTCATCTTGCCTTGTGTGGCTGAGAGCGCGAAACGTTCATGTGCAGCGTCGATCACGGCCATCTTCTCATCGGATCGACGCAAAGCCGCAAAGCGCGCTGCATCGCCTTCAAGCGAAATTCGAACCTCCTGGCAGCGCATGTACGATGCGATATTTTCAGCGCTCGAAAATGTTTTCAACCGAGAAGCGGGCTGCGCACTGACGAACGATCCGAGTCCCTGCTGCGCTGTGACGAGTCCATCGGCGCGTAATCGCAAAAGCGCTTCGCGCACCACGGGGCGAGACACGCCGAAGCTCTCCGAAATGTCGTTCTCGGAGGGCAGTTGATCGCCGACGTTTAATTTGCCGGAGACGATTTGTTCGAAAATTTGGCCGTAGAGTTGGTCGGGCAGGCGCATGCGCTTGCCAGAACCCGCGGAGTCTGCCTCTGTCGCAACCGCCGTATCGGCCTTGCGCAGATCAAGTGGCACGCCAGCGCGCTTTCGACCAGCCATGATCTACGCGAAGCGCGCTGCGATAGCGCGTCGATGGGTCAAGCCCAACATCAATCGATCTTGATATTGGCGCTTTTAATCACCTTCGCCCATTTGGCGATTTCGGCCACCTGAAATGCGGCGAATTGTTCAGGCGTCAGCGTCGATGGGTCCATGCCCAACTTGCCGAGGCGCTCCTGAATCTCAGGGCTCTTGATCACTTTCGCAACTTCGGCCTGCAAGCGGTGCAGAATTTCCGGAGGCGTTCCCGCAGGCGCAAAAATGCCCTGCCACGACACGAGGTCGTATCCTGGGACGCCGCTTTCAGCCATCGTTGGTACGTTCGGTAATTGCGGCGTGCGCTTCGCCGAGGTGACGGCCAATGCGCGCACTTTTCCGCTTTGGATGAATGGGCCTGCGACCACGCTGGTGTCAAACATCATGGGCAACTGGCCGCCAATCACATCCTGAATTGCCGGCGCGCTGCCTTTGTAGGGAACATGGACCATGTCCAGACCCGCGAGCGATTTGTACAGCTCGCCGCTCAAATGTTGCGACGTGCCATTACCGGCAGACGCAAATGAGATTGAGCCGGGTTTTGCTTTTGCCGCAGCGGTCAATTCCTGCACGGTTTTGTACGGGCTTGCTGCGCCGACGACGAGCACGTTGGCGTTAGTTCCGATCAGAGCGATCGGCGCGAACGATTTCACCGGGTCATAAGGCAGCTTGGGATACAGGCTCACGTTGATCGCGTGCGAGCTAATCGTGCCGCCCAAAATCGTGTAGCCATCGGGCGCGGCTTTGGCAACGTAATCGGCGCCGATATTGCCGCCTGCACCCGCACGGTTTTCCACGATCACCGTGGTGCCGAGTGCCGGGCCGAGCTTTTGCGAGATGATGCGCGCGAGGATGTCCGTGGTGCCGCCCGCCGGGAAGGGCACGACGTAGGTGATCGGCTTGGACGGCCATTTGTCTTGAGCGGCAGCGGTGCCGCAAGCGCTGGAAATTGCTAGCGTGATGGCGGCGAACAAAATTCTAGATTTCATGATTGGAGCTTTCGTGGAAAGTTGGCCGGTTTACGCGGCGAGTTTTGTTGCAGCGGCGATCCCGCCGTCAAGCGCCAGCAGCGCCTTCGCGACGGGCTCAACGCGTGCACGCTCGGCCGGCTCAAGGCCCGTCAGCATTGGCAGCATCGGGCCCATGTCCGCGATGCCAGCAAGCGTCACAGCGTCGTGTAGCACTCGGATCGGGCTTATCCCGTCACGACAGTCTTCAAGCGGCATGTAGCGAGCGCGCACGGCCTCCGCTTCGTCATATTTGCCCGCTTTGATTAACGCGAGCAATTCCATCGACCCGCGTGGGCCGACGCACACCGAGCCCGAGGTGAAACCGGTCAAACCGAAATCGCGCAAATGCACGATGGCCGGACGCTCGCCGATGCCGCTGACCAGTAGGTCGCGGCTCACCACTTTCACCAGTTCGCTTAGATATGGATCAACGCTTGGGTTTTCCATGACGGCGGCGTACTTGATCGATGCAACACGGCCTTCCTCACAGAGCTTGGCCACAGTATCAGGCTTCAGATAGTTGGCCGATTTGATGTAGACAACCGCTTTTTTGCCCATCGCATCGGTGAAATGGCGCAGGCCCGTGGCAAGCCCAACGTCGGTGTACGGGAACGTCATCGGCAGCAACATCGCCGTTGGGAATGGGCTCGCCTTGATGACTTTTGCCTGTTCCATCATCTTGCCGTAGTCTGGGCCGACGGAGGGCAGCACCCAAGTGTCAGCGCCGACCGACTCCGCCAGAAAGTCCAGCAGACCTGCGTATTCAGCCAAAGGCGCGTGGTAGAAGTTGGCGTTGCCACCGTACATGATGTTTTTCACACCGCCCGATTCAAGGTGCTTGATCAGCGCGACGTTGGCCGCCTTGTTGAGCGAAAAATCTGCGTTGCGCGCCAGCGGCGGTACGGCGATGACGGAGCGTTCGAGGTCGGCTTTGGTGACAGGCGTGGTTTTCATGGGCGCGTTAGGATTTGAAAGTGTTTACAGGTTTGAGGGTTGAATGTTACTTGTATTACAAGTATTGTCAACGACCGTAATTTGACTTGCAATTTCCCCAGAACCTGCATCGATTGGATCGGTATCAATCACGTGTAAATGCCAGTGTGAGAAGGGGCCGAAGAGCGTTCGGCAGCCGCTCGCGATGACGGTGTGTGTGGTGAAACTTGTAAGACTTTAATCGCCATAAAGCGCACAAAAAGCGAACAAACGGCATCTATGTTTAACAGCATTTCGTTGAAATGCCCGAAATACTGGGGCTGAACTGCTAAAACGGCGCAAGTCGACAAAGGTCGATATGTATTTCCAGCCCCGATGCAGTGGTGCTATTGGCGAAAAGCCAATAGCCAAAAAGTCCCGCAAATAACAGTCAATGGGCACCACGGCATTGCTCTCATGGGCGAGAGGCGTCCGCAGACGCTTCTGAAATGATTGCCGAACGTGAAAAGCGCGCTAAGTCGAACGGTCGCGCGGCGACCGTCGAATGGAACTTCGGAAAACTAAGGCTGTGGCGGTGTCGCTGGCGCCGCTTCGTCGCCGTCGGCGTCCGTGTCCGTGTCGCTCGCATCGTCGGGCGACACGATCCCAGCCGCCTTGTCCGCCGCTCTTTGCTTCAGCTTTTCTTCTTTTTTCTTCTTTTTAGCCAGCTCTTTCTGACGCTTCTCGAATCCGTAGTTGGGTGTCGCCAAGGCTCTTCTCTCAATCAGGTGCTAACGCAATACCGTAATCTTAATCCCGTCGCTAATTTTGGCCGGGGACGGGAGGTCAATTCAAGCTTGACACTTCGCCTTGATGTCGGCGGGAATCTCGATAGCGCGAATGCGGTCGGTGACCGGATCCTTCACGCAGAACGCTCGAATTTCGGTGCCTTGACAGAGCAAAGTCTCGTCCCGCGTGACAATGTGCTGCATGACGAAAACTTTTGGTCGCCACTCCGTGATGTCGGTGCTGATCTCGATCGTTTCGCCGTACGTCGCGGGCTTCAGGAAGCGGGTGTTGATTTCCAGTAGCGGCGTACCGATGATTCCGGTGGTCTTCACCAGCTCACGCCACGGCAGCACGCCGTGGCTCACGAAAAAGTTGAGCGACGCCGCATCCATCCATTTCGAAAAGTTGGGAAAGAACACGATTCCGGCAGGATCGCAGTCGCCAAATTGCACATCAATTTTGAAAATGGTTTTCATCAGTCCGCTCGTTGCCCGTAAATTTAAACCAGAGTTCCCGTAACGATTGGCGCGCATGGCACGGCAAACAATCCGCGATGTTTGAAGCCTTGGCTCCAAATCATGTCATGTACATGAGTCGCACGATGAACGGACGTAAACTGTCGGGCTGTGCTGATGACCGCGGGCTGCGCCCATACCGGTTCATCGAAAACGAATTTTCATCTGGAGGACTATTCACTCATGACTACCCGCTACGAAGTACGCGATGGCGTTGCCATCTTAACCCTCGACAATCCTCCGGTGAACGGCCTCTCTCATGCAGTGCGCGCCGGATTCGCCGAAGGCCTCGACAAGGCCAACGCCGACACATCCGTTAAAGCCATCGTCGTCACTGGCGCTGGAAAAGCGTTTTCTGGCGGTGCGGACATTAAGGAATTTGGTACACCGCGCGCACTGGCTGAACCGAATCTCGGATCGGTGATTCGCGCGTGCGAACTGTCTTCCAAACCGATCATTGCCGCCGTGCACAGCGTCGCGATGGGCGGCGGGCTTGAGCTCGCGCTCGGCTGCCATTATCGCGTGACCGCGCCCGGCGCGAGCATTGCGCTGCCTGAAGTGAAGCTTGGCCTGATCCCAGGCGCAGGCGGCACACAGCGGTTGCCGCGCGTTATTGGGGTCGAAGCCGCGCTCAACATGATGGTTTCCGGCGAACCCGTGAAGAGCGAATTCATCGCCAGCTTCCCCGGACAAAAATTGTTCAATAAAGTCATCGAAGGCGATCTCATGGCGGGTGCGATTGCGTTCGCACTCGAAAAAGCCGATGTGCGCCCGTTGCCATTGGTGCGCGACTTGAAGGTCGGGCATCCAGAAGCTGATGCGTACTTTGCTTTTGCGCGAAACACGGTCGGCGTGATGGCGAAGGGCTACCCTGCGCCGCTCAAGTGCATCGAGGCGATCGAGAACGCGACGAAGATGAAATTTGACGCAGGCATGGCTGCAGAGCGCGAAATTTTCACGAACCTCATGTTCACGCCAGAGTCCGTTTCGTTGCGTCATCTGTTCATCTCAGAACGTGCCGCATCGAAGATTCCGGACGTGCCGGATGACACACCAAAACGCGACATCAAAAAGGTTGGCATCATCGGTGCAGGCACCATGGGCGGTGGCATTGGCATGAACTTCTTGAACGCGGGCATTCCCGTCATCATTCTCGAAATGAAGCAGGAGGCCATCGACAAAGGCTTCGGCGTGATTCGTAAAAATTACGAAGCGCAAGTCACCAAGAAAAAGCTCAAGCAGGACGTGCTCGACACGCGTATGGGCATGCTGACCAGCACGCTCGACTACGCCGATCTGAAAGACTGCGACCTCATCATCGAGGCTGTGTTTGAAGACATCGGCGTTAAAGAAAAGGTGTTCACCGCGCTCGACGCCGTAGCGAAGCCCGGTGCGATCCTCGCGTCGAACACGTCAACGCTTGACGTCAATGCGATCGCCAATTTCACCAAACGTCCGCAAGACGTGGTCGGCATGCACTTCTTCTCGCCTGCTAACGTGATGAAGCTCCTCGAAGTCGTGCGCGGCGAAAAGACGGCAAAAGACGTGCTCGCTACGGTCATGGCTGTGGCCAAAAAGATCAAGAAAACGGCGGTCGTTTCCGGCGTCTGCGATGGCTTCATCGGCAACCGCATGATCGAGCAATATGGCCGTCAGGGCGGCTTTTTGCTGGAAGAGGGCTGCACACCGCAACAGGTCGACAAAGCGGTCGAAAAATTCGGCTTCGCGATGGGACCTTTCCGCATGGGCGACCTTGCGGGTAATGACATCGGCTGGGCGATTCGAAAGCGTCGCTACGTCGAAAAGCCGAATCTTCGTTACAGCAAAACCGCCGACCTGCTCTGTGAAATGGGTCGCTTCGGTCAGAAGGTTGGCAAAGGCTGGTATGACTATAAGCCTGGCAAACGCGACGCGATTCCGAACGCTGAAGTTGAAGCCATGATCGTTAAACATCGCGAAACGCTCGGCATCACGCCGCGCAAAATTTCCGACGACGAGATCGTGCATCGTCTGGTGTTCTCACTCGTGAATGAAGGTGCGCACATTCTCGAAGAAGGCATTGCCAACAAGGCCAGCGACATCGATATCGTTTATATCTTCGGCTACGGCTTCCCACCGCAACGCGGCGGCCCGATGAATTACGCGAACCAGGTGGGCCTGTTCAACGTCGTTCAGATGATGAAGAAATTTCAACAGAACCCGCTTGATGACGCGAAGTTCTGGGAGCCTGCGCCGCTGATCAAAAAGCTGGTCGCTGAAGGAAAATCGTTCACATAGCGTGTCGTAGAGACGTAGGGTGGGCACCCCGTGCCCACGCGCATTGACGATAGTGGATTGGCAGGTGGGCAGAGGGCTGCCCACCCTACAGCGAAGAGAAATTCAATCGTGATTCGTAAACTGATTTTCGGTATGTTGGGTTTGTTGCTAGCGTTAGCGTTATTCGTTGTGGGCAAGACTTTTTTGACTCCGTCAAAGCAACTGCAAGTCGCACCCGAAACGCCGGTCACTGTCGACTCCGCTGCCGCAGCATCGCGCCTATCCGCCGCAGTCAAGCTTCAGACGATCTCGTCAGCCACCGACGCAGAAGCCAGTTCCGATGCGTTCAAGGCCTTACATCAACACATTCAAACCAGCTTTCCCAAACTACACGCGGCGCTAAAGCGCGAGCTTGTCGGCACCTATGGTTTGCTGTACACGTGGCCGGGTAGCGATCCGAAAGCCAAGCCTATCGCTCTGTTAGCGCATCAGGACGTGGTGCCCGTCGCACCGGGCACAGAAAAGGACTGGCAACAGCCACCGTTTTCCGGCTTGATTGATGGCGGATTTGTTTGGGGCCGTGGCGCGTGGGATAACAAGAGCAATTTGTTCTCTCAGCTCGAAGCTGTTGAAATGCTCGTCGCCTCTGGTTTTCAGCCAAAGCAAACGGTGTATTTGTTTTTTGGGCAAGACGAAGAAGTATCTGGCCATCGCGGTGCTGAAGTGCTTGCGAAACGTTTCAAAGCCGAAAACGTCAAACTCGACTTTGTCCTGGATGAAGGCACGTTGATCATCGAAGGCATTTTGAAAGGCCTCGACAAACCTGCCGCCTTGATCGGCATGGCGGAGAAGGGATATTTGACTGTCGTCCTCACTGCGACGGCAATACCCGGCCATTCGTCCATGCCGCCGCCGTCACCACGTCAAAGCGCGATTGGCATGATGAGCACCGCGTTATCCCGGCTTGAGGACAAACAGTTTCCCGTGCAGATTCGTGGGCTCGCGGCAGATATGTTCGACACCATCGCGCCGGAGATGACGTCGCTTACCAATCGTATCGCCTTGTCGAATTTATGGCTCACCAAGTCGCTGATCGAATCGCAATTGTCGAAGGCCGCCAGTACCGCTGCCGTCATGCGCACGACGACTGCGCTGACCGTCATGAACGCCGGTGAGCGCGACAACGTATTGCCAGGTCGCGCGGAAGCGAAAGTGAATTTTCGCGTGCTGCCCGGTGACTCCACCGACGATGTGATGAAACACACCTTGCTCGCGGTCGGCGACGCGCCAATTAAGGCCGCCAAGTCACCCGGCTTCTCCGAGCCGTCGAAAGTCGCGCGCATCGACGCGCCCGGCTATCAGGCCATCGCCAAAAGCATTCGCCAGTTGCATCCTGACGTAGTCGTCGCACCGAGCCTGATGCTCGGCGCTACCGATTCGCGTTACTTCGACGATGTTGCCGACAATATTTACAAGTTTTCGCCGGTGCGCGCCGGGCCAAATGACTTGTCGCGCTTTCATGGCACCAACGAGCGCATTTCGGTCGCGAATTACACGGAGATGATCCAGTTTTATTATCAGTTGCTTAAGAACGCGACAGGCGTAGCCGCAGTTGCAAACCCTTGATCCGACACTAGAACATTGTCATCCTGAGCGAAGCGAAGGATCAGTTCGCATGCAAGCGATGTTCTTCTGGCGAACTACGTTGCATGCCACCCGATCCTTCGCTTGAGGCTCAGGATGACAAAAATCCACCCATCGAAGTTAGTATTTTTCCGTAATTTTTAGAGAGAGGCCCATCATGACCGACGCCGTAATCGTAAGTACCGCCCGCACCCCCCTGGCCAAAAGCTGGAAGGGCGCGTTCAATATGACCCACGGCGCGACGCTCGGCGGCCATGCCATTGAGCACGCCGTCAAGCGCGCGGGCATCGACGCCGCTGAAGTGGATGACGTGCTCATGGGATGCGCGAACCCCGAAGGCGCGACCGGCTGGAACATCGCGCGTCAGGCGCTGTTGCGCGCCGGCATGCCCGATGGCGTTGCCGGTGTCACCGTCAACCGTTTCTGCTCGTCTGGCCTGCAAACCATCGCGATGGCCGCACAGCGAATCATCGCGGGCGAGGGTGATGTGTTCGTCGCCGGCGGTGTGGAATCGATCTCCTGCGTGCAGCAGGAAATGAACTTGCACATGTTCAAAGATTCATGGCTCGAAAAGAACAAGCCAACGATCTACTGGAACATGATGCAGACGGCCGAGACCGTCGCCAAGCGCTACAACATGAGCAAAGAGCGCATGGATCACTTCGGCGCTGAGAGCCAGCAAAAAGCCTGCGCCGCGCGCGATGCGGGCAAGTTTGACGACGAGATCGTGCCGATCACCGTCACCGCAGGTGTCGCCGATCCTAAGACCGGCATGACGACCAAACAGGTCACCGTGTCCAAAGATGAAGGGCTCCGCGACGGTACGACGTACGAAGCCGTTGCAAGCATTCGCACGGTGGTTCCGGGTGGTTCAGTCAGCGCGGGCAATGCCTCGCAATTTAGTGATGGCGCGGGCGCATGCGTGGTCATGAACGCGAAGCTCGCCGAGCAACGCGGCATCAAGCCGTTGGGTATCTTCCGTGGCTTTGCAGTTGCCGGTTGCAACCCCGACGAAATGGGCATCGGGCCCGTGTTCGCCGTTCCAAAACTGCTCAAGCGCCTCGGGCTGTCGGTGAAAGACATCGACCTGTGGAACTGAACGAAGCGTTCGCCGTTCAAGTGCTCTACTGTGCTGACACGTTGGGCATCCCGATGGACAAATTGAACGTCAACGGCGGTGCAATTGCCGTCGGTCATCCGTATGGCATGAGTGGTCAGCGCCTCGTTGGTCACGCGTTGATCGAAGGCAAACGGCGCGGCGCGAAACTTGTTTGCGCAACGATGTGCATCGGCGGCGGAATGGGCGCGGCTGGGATTTTTGAGGTGGCGTGATCGCGGCGGATGCACGGTAGGCGGGAACGCCTGCTTTTCCGCCGAACGCGTTTGGAGTGCGGCCTAGGGTGGAACCCCGTTTTACCGCTCGCCGAAGTTGGCAACATTTTCGTCAAACACATGCTGCACTTGGGCTAGAAGCGAGAATATGTTGAAGTCGACTTACCCTCGTTTGATGATTTAGCCCCAACTTCGCGGTACTTCCAACACAAAGCCATTGAGTCTTTCGATGTGCCCCACCGCTTAAAATACAAATAATACGTAAAATACACAGATTATTTGACGACAATAAAGTCTCCCATGCGAAGCGTCAGCAGTACCGAATTTGTGCGTAACCCGCGAGCCGTGTTCGACCAGGTGGTGGCGTCGCGGGAACCCACCGTCATCACGCGGCACGGCACAGCGGTGGTGCGTGTGGTGCCAGAGCCTAAGGCGATGTCGGGCAAGGAGTTTATTGCGCTGCATTGGGGCAAAAGTGCGCACATTGACGATCCAGATTGGTTGGCTGATTGCCAGTCGGGGTCTGTTCCTGAAGATATCGTCGATCCGTGGGAGCGTTAATCGATAGCTCGGTTTTCGTCGCCATGGAAAAAAAGGAGGCGAGCGCTGATTGGTTGCGATCCACGCTCGTCGAGCTGGACGATCTCTGCATCAATCCGGTCATTTTTTCAGAACTGCGCTTGGGGGTTGTCACTGCCAAGACTACGCCGCTGGCGCTGGCTAGGCAGACGACGGTTGATCGTGCCAGCAAAAGCACACTGCTGCCGATTGGCCACGAGACAGCACTTAGACATGCGGACATCACCGCGTCGTTGTGGCGTCAAAATCAAAAGAAGACGCGCCCTCGCGCCAATGATTTGTGGATCGCAGCGACCGCGATGGAACATGATCTTGTGTTGGTGACAGCCAATGTACGCGACTTTGCAGATATCGTGGGCTTGCAACTCCTGGTTCCGCCGGTGGTGGGCGCACAATGAACAAACCCAACTACCCAGAACGCAGACAACGGATGCGGGCAACACTGGATTTTTTGCTTCATCACTGGTTTAAGGTGGATTTGCGTGGCGGATCACTAGGTGGAAGACATTCGGCACCGCGTTAGATTCTGCAGAAAAGTTCACGAAGGGCAAGAGCTCGCTGAACAATCTTCGCGTTAACCTAGCCCCATGGTGGACCGCGACTTCGCTGAACGCGACGGTGCGCGTAGGGATTTCACGACGGCGACAAAATGACGGCAGCGCGTCTTTCAAGGGGCGCTACCGCAAGGGAATCGAAGCATGACTCGTCAACGAGAAGGTAGTGATGGGCACTCTTAAAAAAATCGCAAAAAAACTAGCGTCCAATTCGACTTGGCCCGAATTTCGCGATTGGGTGGCTGACCAGTGCCAGGACATGTTTGATCGCGGAGCGCAATCGGAAGCACCGTCGCGCGTTGCGGCCATGAATTTTGCACGCGAACTGTGGCGACGCACGCCCGATCCCGCTCACGGCTGGCGCGCCCGGACACTCCCCGCGCCGCCCGGTCGCAACGACTCGTGCTGGTGCGGATCTGGCAAAAAATACAAGCATTGCTGCCATGAGTTTGAGCTGCGCGGTGAGCACTTTCCGCTCGATTCGACCACACTCGCCGGGATGGTGTTTATCGAAGGTCCCGCAGCGTGGCGCACGCCAGACGCCCTGCGCAAGATGCCGCCCGACATGCTCACGGCCGCAGCGCACTACTGGGGCGAAAAGCGCGGCGCTGGCGCGCTGGTCAAGCTGCTTGAACCGCTGTTTGCCGAGCCTGCCGGTCTAGACCATCGGCACGAGCAGCTACTGGACATGGTGTTTGACGCTGCCCTTGAGGCGGGAAAAGACACTTTTCGTAGTCGGTGCATTGACCGGATGACGGCCGGCGACGTGCATGCTGAGCTGCGGGTCGCGGCCCTGGGACGCCGCGCGGCGATGCTATCGGACCTGCAACGGCATGCAGAGGCTTGGCAGGCGTTCCAGGCAGCGCTACGCCTCTTGCCGCAGGCACCCCAATTGGCCCACCTCGAGCTCTCCCTTCTGCACAGCGCCGGGCGCAGCGAAGAGGCCAGACTGCGGGCACCGCTGCTCGCGGCCCAGGCACGCCGCGCTGGTTACCTTGACCTTGCCGAAATTCTGGTCGAGCTCGGTCAGCACGGCATGAGCGCGGTTAGGGACAAAATAGCCGACGACTCGGATGACGCCCCGAAGGTGGCTTCGGTGGTTGAGTTGCTGCGCACACCTATCCCACAACTCACGGCCAGCAATTTTCTGCAACGGCATGACCTGAAAACGCTGTCGGTCGCGGCAGACGGGGCCGATGACGGCTTGGGCACGACCAGGCGATTGCAAGTCACCGCGAAGCGGCCCTTGCAGGTGGCCACTCGCGGCTGGCAGCGCAAGTTTTCGGTGCCACTGCCGAGTCTGGCCAGCCTTGAAATCGATGATGCGTCCGAACTGCTTAATGACGCCGACGCCGCAACGGCGCACCTGCGCAGTACGCCAGAGCTGGCCGTTTCCATCCCCGTGCTTGACGGGCTGCTGCTCGCGGGCGGCGCTGCCGTCGCAGAATCTGGATCGCTTGGTCTTGAACGTGGCCTGCGTGAACTCGCCTTTGCCGCGGGCGACATGATCATCAACGCACTGGCGTCTTCGCCCGACGCAGAGCTACCGTGGGCGATGCTCGAAAATCGCCCGCTGCTGCGGGTGGTTGCGCAGGCGACATCCATTGCCGTGTCGTCTGCGGACCCGGCCGACGAAGACCGGGCCGAGCACTACATGCGCTGGATGATCGAGCGCAATCCGATTGACAATCACGGCTGGCGCGAACCGCTGCGCCACCTGCTGCTCCGTCGCGGCGATTACGCCTCGGCGCTCACGATACTCGACGCCTATCCCAACGATTTTCCGCCCTGTCAGCACGACCGTGCCTTCGCGCTCTACCTGTCGACTGCCGTCGACGAGGCCGAAGCGGTGCTGCGCGCGGCGCATGCCGACTATCCAGCATTTGTTGCAGCGCTTTTGCCGGAGGAGCTAGATCGGCCCAAGCTCCACTCAGCCAGGGGTTACACGGTGGGGCGGGCCGACCACGCATGGTTCTGGCGCAACGACGTGCGCGCGATGTGGCAGCGCAGTGGCGCGCTCAAGTGGCTGCAAGCCATGCGCTTGCCGAAGTCACCCAAGCGGCCCAAACCGCCGTCACGTCCACCGTCGTCGGAGCCCGATGCCGGCAACAGCGCTCCGCAGATTGAGTTCATGCGGGACGATCTTGATGACGCATCGGCTCAGGCGGTGCTCGCTGAGCGTTTTGCTGATCAGCATCCGTGGCTGCTTGGCGCACTGACCAGTATTGCCTGGTCACCCGCCCTGCTGATGCCGAATCAATGGCTGTCGGTGCTCTTGGCGCGCTCGCCAGACGTCGAGGTAGACGAAGCCATGCTGAACGCGCTGATGCACGTCTACAACGAGCTGACAATGGCGTGCTTCAACGGAAGCGCGATGGCAACGGTAGTGTTGCCAGCGACACTCGTTGATGCTGACGACACCGCGTGGAATCAGTTCGCAGCGGGTTTTGTGCAGATCGCAGAACAGCTCTCGCGTGGCGGCTGGCGGCAAGCCGGATTGACCGTCAGCGAGAAAAAGGGCGCGTTCGCGCCGCTCTATCAAATGGCAGCACTGGCCCCCGTCCCCGAGGACGGCTGGCGGGTAACGGGTGAAGCGGGGCAGCCGCTGTTGGCGCTGGCGGAACAGCCAGTGTTTGCACGAGACCTGCTTAATCGTGCGCTCCAGCCGCTTTGGGAAGCTGCGGTGATCGCGCGGCAGAAGAGGCGGTAGTGCGACAGCCTCGCTATTTCCGTTCAAGCCACTGCGCACGTAACATTAGCGTTCCCTTTTCACCTGAACGGGGACCATCATCCTGTGGACTCAACCCGTTCAACCCGACGTGCTCCGAGCCATGAACAAACCTAACTACGCGGAACGGAGATTACGAGTGCGCGCCACACTAGATTTTTTACTGCACGATTGGCTCAAGGTTGAAGGGCTTTGCGCGCGTCCGCGTTTCGCTGATCACAACGCTGAGACGTTCGGTGCGGTACTCGACACGGCCGAAAAAATCGCGAAAGAAAAATTTGCGCCGTTCAATCGTCTCGTGGATTTACAGGAGCCGCATTTCGATGGCGAGAAGGTGATCTTGCCGCAGGCCACGCATGATGCGTTCGCGGCATACGCGGGCTCCGGCATGCTCGCGGCGGCGCAGGATTACGAGCTGGGCGGCATGCAGTTGCCGTACACGGTCGAGGCCTCGGCAAACGCGATTTTCAGCATGGCGTCGGTGAGCATTAGCTGGGCGATGTTGACGGTGGGCAATGCGAATTTGCTGATGGCCCATGGCACCGATAAGCAGAAGGACGTGTTTGCGAAAAACGAGTTTTCCGGGCGCTGGATGGGCACAATGTGTTTGTCGGAACCGCAGGCGGGATCGTCGCTTTCGGACGTTGCAACCAAAGCGGTGTTGGAGGACGAGACCGACGCGCTCGGCCCGCGCTATCGCCTGACTGGCAACAAGATGTGGATCTCGGGCGGCGAGCATGAAGTTACCGAGAACATCGTGCATCTGGTGCTCGCGAAAATTCCTGATGCAGACGGCAAGTTGATTCCGGGGACGCGTGGGATTTCGCTGTTCGTCGTGCCTAAAAAAATCGTCGACACCGGCGGCAATCTCACGGGTGAGCGCAACGACGTCTCGCTCGCTGGCCTCAATCACAAATGCGGCTGGCGCGGCACCACGAACGCGCTACTGAATTTCGGTGAAGGCAAGTTCAAGCCGGACGGCAAAGCGGGCGCGATTGGTTATCTCGTTGGCAAACCCGGCGCGGGCTTGTCTTGCATGTTCCACATGATGAACGAGGCGCGCATTGGCGTGGGCCTTGCCGCAACGATGCTGGGCATGGCGGGCTACGAAGCGTCGCTGGATTACGCGAAGCAACGCACGCAAGGGCGACCAATTACGACGGGTGGAAAAGCGGTTGAGCAACGACCGATCCCGATCATCGAGCACGCCGACATCAAGCGCATGCTGCTTGCGCAGAAGGCGTATTGCGAAGGCGCGTTGGCGCTTGAACTCTATTGCGCTCGTCTCGTTGACGAAACTCACACGGGTGAAACAGAGTCTGTCGCCGAAGCGAAACTGCTGCTCGAGGTCCTTACCCCGATTGCCAAGAGCTGGCCGAGCGAGTGGTGTCTGGAGGCAAATTCGCTCGCGATCCAGATTCACGGTGGCTACGGCTACACGCGCGATTTTCCGGTCGAGCAATTTTGGCGCGACAATCGCCTGAACATGATTCACGAAGGCACGCACGGCATTCAGGCGCTCGATCTGCTCGGTCGCAAAGTGGTGATGGACGGCGGGAAAGGCCTGACCTTGCTCGCGACCAAGATGAACGACACGATCATGCGGGCGATGCATGTTGCTGCGCTCGCCGAGTATGCGCAAGCTTTGGCGCGCGCCTTGCAGTGCGTCGGTGCGGCAACGAAGGCTGCTTGGTCGACGGGCAATCCCAACGAAGCACTGGCGAATGCCACGCCGTATTTACAGGCGTTCGGACACACGGTTTTGGCGTGGATGTGGCTTGATCTCGTGCAATCGCTGCCACATGACCAAAGCGCGTTCAAGGATGGCAAACTCGCCGCCACGCGCTACTTCTTTCATTACGAATTACCGAAAATTGATGCGTGGCTGGCAGTGGTCAGTTCGCGTGATTTGACTTGTGCCAATCTGGCCGTTGACAGTTTCTAGGAGGACTCACCATGACCGCTCGCAACATAAAAACGCTGTTTGACCTCACCGGCAAACGTGCTCTCATCACCGGCGGCTCTCGCGGTCTCGGTTTGCAAATGGCACATTCGCTGGGCGAAGCGGGAGCAACCATCGTCATTTCTGCTCGCAAGCAAGGCGAGCTGGACGGGGCGGTTGCGGAGCTCAAAGCGGCGGGTATCAACGCCTCCGCTATCGCCGCTGACTGTGGCACCGCCGAAGGCGCGCAGGCGCTCGCAGCCGCCGCGCTCAAGCTGTTGGGCGAGGTCGATATCCTCGTTAATAATGCCGGAGCCAGTTGGGGCGCACCCGCCGAAGATCATCCGATTGAGGCTTGGGACAAAGTGATGAACTTAAACATTCGAGGCATTTTCGTGCTCACGCAGGCAATCGGCAAGGCCAGCATGATTCCGCGCAAAACCGGCAGTGTGATCAACGTCGCGTCGATTGCGGGGCTCAATGGCAATCCGGAGTTCATGACGACGATTGCGTACAACACGTCGAAGGGCGCGGTGGTTAACTTCACCAAGACGTTAGCGTCGGAATGGGGCAAATACGGCATTCGTGTGAACGCAGTCGCGCCGGGGTTCTTCCCAAGCAAAATGACCAAGGGCATCTCGGAAATGGCGGGTGGTTTTGAAGCCATCGCCAAGCACGCGCCGTTGAAGCGCATTGGCGACGATGAAGATTTAAAGGGCGTCACGCTCTTGTTTGCATCCGACGCGGGCAAGCACATCACGGGGCAAACGCTCGCGGTGGATGGTGGCGTTTCAGTCGTAACAGGTGGATAGAAAAATCATGACAACTAATCAACGTATCGTCCTCGCATCGCGACCAACAGGTGCACCCAGCGCCGAAAATTTCCGTCTTGAAGATGCGCCGCTTGCGCCGCTCGAAGACGGTCAGCTTCGCGTGAAGCATCATTACCTGTCGCTCGACCCCTATATGCGTGGCCGCATGAGCGAAGCCAAGAGCTACGCGCAGCCGCAAGCGCTCAACGAAACGATGCTTGGCGGTACGGCGGGTGAGGTCGTTGAGTCAAAGAATCCGAAGTACGCCGTCGGCGACAAGGTCACTGGTTTCGGTGGCTGGCAGCTTTACTCGACGGCAACCGGCAAGGGTGATGTCAACAAGGTCGACACGACGCACATTCCGCTCTCGGCTTATCTCGGCAGCGTCGGCATGCCGGGCATGACGGCGTGGTACGGGCTCATGAAAATTTGTGAACCGAAGGCGGGTGAAACGGTGTGCGTCGACGCCGCATCCGGTGCCGTGGGCTCAGTCGTCGGGCAGCTCGCAAAATTGAAAGGCTTTCACGTCGTTGGCATCGCGGGCGGGCCAGACAAGTGCGCATATGTTCGCGATGAACTGGGCTTTGATGAATGCATTGATTACAAGGCGTTTCCCGAGCCAGCAGACTTCTATAAAGCGTTGAAAGCCGCGACACCGCGCGGCATTGATTGTCATTTCGAAAACGTGGGCGGCACCATCATGGACGCGGTGATGCTTCGCATGAATGCGTTTGGACGCATTGCATTGTGCGGCATGATTTCGGGTTACAACGGGGTGCCGATTCCGATGGCGGCGCCGCAATTGATTCTGCAATCGCGCCTGAAAATTCAGGGCTTTATCGTGAGCGAGCACATGGACCTGTGGCCGGAAGGTTTGGGCGAGGTGGGCGGACTCGTCGCCGCAGGCAAGATCAAATTTCGTGAGTCAATTGCCGACGGTTTGGCCAGCGCGCCACAGGCTTTCTTTGACCTGCTCAAAGGTAAGAATTTCGGAAAGCAATTGGTGAAACTGGCATGAGTGGAACGGTAAAGACGCTAGTCATCACAGGCGCTGGCTCCGGCTTTGGCCTTGAGTTTGCCCGTCTCGGCGCCTCGCGTGGCTACAACCTGGTACTGGCCGACGTGGAGCAGGGTGCGCTCGATGCGGCCGCCAACGAGATGACCGCAGCAGGCGTGCAGGTGTTGGCGCAGCGCGTGGATGTATCGAAGCACGAGCAGATTGATGCCCTCGCAGTCGCCACAAAGGCCCGTTTCGGTGCGCCGAACTGGGTGTTCAACAACGCCGGTGTTGGCGCAGGCGGACTGATCTGGGAGAACACGCTCAAAGACTGGGACTGGGTGATGGGCGTGAACGTAATGGGCGTCGTTTACGGCATCAAGGCGTTCACGCCGATGATGCTGGAGCGCGCAAAAGCGGAGCCCGACTATCGCGGTTGCATTGTCAACACCGCATCGATGGCGGGCATGCTGTGTGCGCCGACGATGGGCATTTACAACGCCTCAAAGCATGCGGTGGTGGCTATCTCCGAGTCTTTGTATCAAGATTTGAAGCTCGTGACGGATCAGGTGACCGCTGCCGTGTTGTGCCCTTACTTTGTCGCGACGGGCATCGCCAATTCGCACCGTAATCGTCCGTCCGAAATGAAAAACGACACGGGCCCGACCTTATCTCAGATCGTCGCGCAAGCGCAAAGCAGCAAGGCCGTTAGCTCGGGCAAGGTCACTGCGCCAATGATCGCCGAACGCGTTTTTGATGCGATTGAGAACGACAAGTTCTACATCTTCAGTCATCCGAACGCACTCGGTAACGTCGCTACCCGCATGACCGACATCACTGAAATGCGCAATCCCACCGATCCGTTCGCCGAGCGACCTGAGATCAGTGCGTCGCTGAAAGCCAAGCTGCGCGCAGGCTAGCGAGCGATGTCGAGGTGTCCGTGCGGTTCGGGGGCAGCGTATGAGGCGTGCTGCGGTCGCTTTCACGCCGGGCCGCTGCACTGGATGGCGCCGACACCCGAAGCGCTGATGCGCTCACGCTACAGCGCGTACGCCCTGGGGTTGCGCGACTACGTGCTCTACACCTGGCACGCATCCACGCGACCCGAGAAGATGGAGCGCTTCGATTCAGGCGTGAAGTGGTTGGGACTGACCGTGAAGCGCGCCTGGACGGCTAGCGCAGACGAAGGTTTTGTCGAGTTCGTTGCTCGCAGTAAGCCACCGGGCGGTGGGCCTGCGGAGCGCTTGCATGAACTCAGTCGGTTTGTTCGCTCTGACGGATTGTGGCAATACATCGACGCCGTCGAAAATCAGTCGATCTGAGTCATCAGCTTTATTGGTAGAGGACGGTTGCACAGGGGCTGGCGCCACGAATTGATAATACTCGACTATCAGCGATTTGCCGGTTTAGCCCCCGTTCAGACGTCATTAGATGAATAAGTTAATGTCCAAAATTACTCTGGCGCGTACTTTTTAATCCATTGGCGGTCAATTTTGTCTTTCCAGCGCCAGACCCAGTCGCCGCCTAGCGTGAAGCCATTGCGGCTGGCGACAGCGCGTTTCCCGCCGAGCGATAGCAGCATCAGCGCGTTCGGATTGTGCTGATACTCGATGAGCGGCTTGTCGATCAGCTTGGCCATCAGATTCGCGGCAAGCAGCGGGCCCTGACGCACCGCGTAGACCCCCGATTTAGGCACGTTCGAACCGCTCAGATGCGCGCAATCGCCCGCCGCAAAAATGTGCGGATGATTCGAGCTTTGCAGTGTCGGCGTAACTTGCGCGCTGCCGTCGGTTGAGCGCGCCAGATCGGTCTTTGCAAGCAACGCAGCCGGGGCATATCCCGTGGCGAGCACAGTCAATTGCGTATCAATCTTTTGCCCGTTGGAGAGGCAAATTCGGGTCGGCTCAATCTGCTCGACCGGGCTGTTTTCGAGCACTTCGACGCCGTCACGACGACAGGCCCGCAACGCCAGCGTACGCACGCGACTGGGAAATGTTTCCAATAATCGGGTCGCGGTCACGATTGAGACGCGACGGTTTTTTACGCCGCGCCAGCGGAAAGCGAGTGCGAGCGCAACCTCTAGCGCCGCAGCGCCGCCACCGACAACGCGAACAATCAAGCCGGCCGCACGCACGCTATCAAACTCAGTCATCGCGGCAAGCAGGGGCTCGATCGGCTTTACGGTGACCACGTAGGCGCCGGGCGCAGTCGGGATTGGATGTGAAACACAGCCCAAATCGAGCGACGCGTAGTCGAAACGATGACGCTCGCCGTGCGCGGCCTCAAGCATCGCGTTTTCGCCATTGAGCCCAATGACTGAAGTCTCAAAGAATCGCACGCGCGCGCGCTGACACAGCGCCCATAGGTTTACCTTGGCATCATTGGCCGTGTAGTGCCCCGCAATGACCCCCGGCAACATGCCAGAATACCAGACGCTAGGGCTCGGGTTAAACAGCGCAACGTCGGCGTCAAACAGCGGGTTATCGACCAATTGTCGCAGCACCTCGACATGGGCATGACCGCCGCCGATGAGGGCGAGCGTTCGATTCAATTCAACTCCTCCGCGCGGAGCAGGAACACACCGGCTTCGGCGGCACTGGTCGCCAGCCATGTGAACGGCAGCGTCGGAAACGCATCCTCCACCAGATCGCGGTTGTGACCGACATCAACCAGCAAAATACCGTGAGCGGTGAGATGCGATTTCGCCTCTGCTAACAAGCGTCTCACCACATCATTGCCGTCTGCGCCGGCGGCCAGCGCGAGCTTGGGTTCACAGCGGAATTCGCTCGGCAATTCAGCCATGCTGGCGTCTGTCACGTAAGGCGGATTGCTGATGATCACATCGTACGTTTGGCCTTTGAGCGCTGCGAACAAATCGCTTTGCACGACTGTGACATCCTCGCTCATGCCATGCAAAGTGACATTCTCACGCGCCACAGCCAGCGCTTCAGGCGAGATGTCGGCGGCAGTGACATGCGCGCGCGCAAACGCATGCGCTGCGAGCACTGCCAGGCAGCCGGAGCCCGTGCACAGATCAAGCACCTCTTTCACTTCGTCGGGATTTTCAACCCAGTCAGCGAGGCTGTCATCCAGCAATTCGCCAATAAACGAGCGCGGAATCAACACTCGCTCGTCCACCTTAAAGCGCAAACCCATTTGTTCAACAAAGCCCAAAATGTAGGCGGCAGGCACGCGATCCAGCACGCGGTGTTTAAGTGCGTTAAACACCTGCTTGCGTTCAAACCCGGTCAGCGAATAGCTGCTCATTTGCTCGAAACTGTCGAGCGGCAAATCGAGCGCGCCGAGGATCAGGAAAAGGGCGTCCTGACCGGCGTCGGTCGTACCTTGTCCGTACTGGGCGTCCACACGAGCAAGCGAACTGACGCCAAAGCGCCACCAGTCGCCGATAGTGGCGAGTTCTTGCGGCACGGCGTTGGGAAAGGTGAGAGGCGTTAAAAAACTCATGATTTATTTTCAGACAGTAGCGATTTCAGAGCTTGCAGATAAACCTCACGCAGGGGTTCGATTTCGCTTAACGCAACAGATTCGTTGATTTTGTGGATGGTGGCGTTGGTGGGGCCGAATTCGACCAGCTCGCGGCACCACGTAGCGATGAATCGACCGTCGGAGGTGCCGCCGGTGCAGGAGAGCGCAGGCGCGATTCCGGTGACTTTTTCGATGGCCCGTTTCATAGTCGTGACCAGCGCGCCCTGCTCAGTCAAAAAGGGCAACCCAAGCCCTGTCCACTCAATATCGCACGGCACATTGTGGCGGCACATCATCGCAGTGAAGCGTGATTTCAATGTTTCGTGAGTGCTCTCGGTGGAATAGCGAAAGTTGAACAGCATTTCCAGTGCGCCTGGGATAACGTTGCCCGCGCCGGTGCCCGCGTTGATATTCGAAACCTGAAAGCTGGTTGGCGGAAAATGCTCGTTGCCCTGGTCCCATGTTTCGCGAGTGAGATCGGTCAGTGCCGGCGCAACCGCGTGAATCGGATTTAACGCGAGATGCGGGTAGGCAATGTGGCCCTGAACGCCGTTGACGCGCACCTTGCCAGATAACGTGCCACGACGCCCGATCTTGATCATGTCGCCGACTTTGTCGACCGAACTCGGTTCGCCGATGATGCAATAGTCAATCGCCTCGCCACGTTCCCGCAGCATCTCGACCATCAGGCGTGTGCCGTCGATGGCGCGGCCTTCTTCATCGGACGTGAGGCAAAACGCGATAGAGCCAACAGGATTGGGGTTTGCTGACAATAGATCTTCGACGGCTGTCACAAATGCCGCAATCGATGTCTTCATGTCCGACGCGCCGCGACCATACAGCACGCCGTCGCGTACGGTCGGCGTGAACGGATCCGACAACCACTGCTCACGCGGCCCAGTCGGCACCACATCGGTGTGCCCGGCGAAACACACCAGAGGACGGGCATCACCTCGCCGCGCCCACAAATTGGTGACGCCATTGCGGCGCACGGTTTCGAGCCGGAATCCCATACGTGCAAGACGCTCGCCGACGATGCGTTGGCAATCACGATCATCCGGTGTGACCGACGGTTGCGCGATCAGTTGTGCGGCGAGCTGTGCCGTTCGCGAGAGACCGGTTAATGACTCAGACACAGTCGACCCTTTCGCTCGCGTAGTAACTATCGTGCGTGTTCGGGCTGTTTTGCAAGCTCAAAGTCTTCAAAATT
>JBDSYI010000036.1:0-5368 GCA_039925745.1 Casimicrobium sp.
GGAGCAGCAGCGCGAAGACATTGACGTGGTGCTGGAAGAAATCTCAGCTATCGAGCGCGACTGCCGCAAGCGACTCAAAAGCTCGGGGAAATAACCCGACTCGCGACCGGTCCACACCATAAACGGGAAAACCCTTACGTTGACGTTAACGTCAACTTTGGCCCTACAATGGAAGGCTATGCTCACCGCCCAAAAAACCGCTGACATCCTGTCGATTTTCAATTCGCAGGGCGCAATGAAATTGATTGGGGCACGGCTGACCGAGATTGATGAGGGCATTGCCGAGTTCGAGGTGGAATTCAGGCCGGAACTCTCCCAGCAGAACGGCTTTTTTCACGCAGGCATCATTGGCACGCTGGTCGACACGGCTGGTGGCTGTGCGGGCGCGACGTTAATGCCGCCGGGTAGCGACGTGCTGACCGTCGAATTCAAGCTGAATTTGCTCGCACCCGGCCATGGTGAGAAGCTGCGTGCACGGGGTGAAATTATCAAATCTGGCCGCACATTGACGATTACACAAGGTAGAGTTTTTGTAACGAAAGACGGCAAGGAAACGCTCTGTGCGCTGATGCAGCAGACGTTGATTTCGATCCCGGCAAAGTAAATTTTTTGTGAGAGCGGTTCTACCGCGATGACCACGCGCTGACGCCAACATCGCGGTAGAACCGCTCCCACAATTCAACAGGAGGCCCCCTATGCAATTTCCACAACTCAAATTCGATCTCGGCGAAGACATCGACATGCTGCGCGATTCAATCGCCGCGTTCGCTGCCAACGAGATTGCGCCGCGTGCTGCCGAGATCGACCGCAACAACCAGTTCCCGATGGACTTGTGGAAAAAGATGGGTGACCTTGGTATTCTCGGCATCACCGTGCCCGAGGAATATGGCGGCGCTGGCATGGGCTATCTGGCGCACGTCGTGGCTATGGAAGAAATCAGCCGCGCCAGCGGTGCGGTGGGCCTCTCGTACGGCGCACATTCGAACCTTTGCGTGAATCAGCTCAAGTTGAACGGTAGCGACGCGCAAAAGCAGAAGTATTTGCCGAAACTGCTTTCTGGCGAACACGTTGGCGCGCTCGCCATGAGCGAGCCGGGGTCCGGTTCCGACGTGGTGAGCATGAAGCTGCGCGCGGACCTCAAAGGCGATCACTACGTCTTGAACGGCACCAAGATGTGGATCACTAACGGGCCGGACGCCGATACGCTGGTCGTTTACGGTAAGACCGATCTGGGCCTCGGGTCACGCGGCATCACGGTGTTCATCGTCGAAAAGGGCATGAAGGGATTTTCAACCGCGCAAAAACTCGACAAGCTCGGCATGCGCGGCTCAAACACGTGTGAGCTGGTATTTCAGGATTGTGAAGTACCGGTCGAAAACGTGATGCGCGAAGTCGGTCAAGGCGTGAAAGTGCTCATGAGCGGGCTCGACTACGAACGGGCGGTGCTTGCGGGCGGATCGGTGGGACTGATGGCGGCGTGCCTTGATGTGGTGCTGCCCTATGTTCACGAACGCAAACAATTTGGCCAATCCATCGGCGAGTTTCAGCTGATGCAGGGCAAGCTGGCCGATATGTACGCTACTTATTCCGCGGGTCGCTCATACCTTTACGCCGTCGCGAAGGCGTGTGATCGTGGTCAGGTCACGCGGAAGGACGCGGCGGCGGTGATTCTGTACTGCGCCGAAAAGGCCACCTGGATGGCAGGGGAAGCGATTCAGGCGCTGGGCGGTAACGGCTACATTAACGACTATCCAACCGGGCGCATCTGGCGCGACGCCAAACTCTACGAAATCGGCGCGGGGACGAGCGAAGTACGCCGCATGTTGATCGGGCGCGAGCTTTATAACGATACGAAGTAACTAAGCTGAGCAAACCCATGCCGAAAGCCAATCTCGAACGATTATTCGCCAACAATCGCGCCTGGGTCGCCTCAGTGCTGGCGGAAGACGCGCAATTTTTTGAACGGTTGACGCATCAGCAGGCACCTCAATATTTATGGATCGGCTGCTCGGATTCGCGCGTTCCGGCGAACCAGATTATTGGGTTGCCGCCCGGCGAAATTTTTGTTCACCGCAATGTGGCCAATGTAGTCGTTCACACCGATCTGAATTGTCTGTCCGTGCTGCATTTTGCGGTGGAAATCTTGAAGGTGCGGCAAGTGTTGCTGGTCGGTCACTACGGCTGCAGCGGCGTCGCAGCGGCGTTTGACGGTGAACGCCTGGGGGTATCGGACAACTGGCTGCAACATGTGCGCGACACGATGGAGCGACACTGGCCCAGCATCGAAGCGCTGCCGGACCGCGAGAGCAAACTGCGCAAACTCTGCGAACTGCATGTGGCAAAGCAGGTGGTGAACGTCGCTCGTACAACGGTCGTGCGCGACGCCTGGTCGCGCGGACAACCGCTTGCGATCCACGGCTGTGTTTATGGGCTGGAAGACGGGCTGCTGCGCAATTTACATATTGATTTGACCGGGCCGGATGAGGTTCGCGCGGTATCGGCGAAGGCTTTGGCCGCCATCGAGTCGCGTGCCGGCGAAGGTATTGAGGCGTAAGGAGCAGGCAATGACGCGGAACCACTGGATGTTGCTGGGGTTTTTTCTGATGATTTCAGGCATGCTGGCTTATGCCGCATTGCCGATGCCGGGTCGTCTGCTCATTTGGCTGGGTGTCGCTTTAGCCTGGTTTGGCATGGCAATCGCCTTGCAAAACCAGCCCTGGTCAGCAAGGGGAAAGCTTTTTCTGCAAATATTGATAGGTGCGGCTGCTCTGGCTATCGCCATGAGCGCCACTCGGCTGTCCCTCGCAGGCATTACCCTGGCTGCGGTGATGGGCGGCGTCATCGGCGCGTTTGCGTCACAATGGAGTATGTGGATCGCCCGCCGTCCTGAAAATTAGGCTGAGCACAATCAAATAATTTCTGGAGAGAACATCATGTCGGATCCCGTAGTCATCGTTAGTGCAGTGCGTACGCCCATGGGCGGAATGATGGGCGACTTCGCCTCACTGTCCGCCTCCGATCTGGGCGCAGTTGCGATCAAGGCCGCTGTTGAGCGCGCCGGTTTAAAGCCCGAGCAAATCGAAGAAGTGATCATGGGCAACTGCCTGATCGCCGGTCAGGGTCAGGCCCCAGCGCGACAGGCGGCAATAAAGGCCGGTTTACCAAAAAGTGCCGCTGCGGTGACGCTCACCAAAATGTGCGGTTCAGGCATGAAGGCCACGCAGTTGGCGAATGACGAAATCATGGCCGGTACGCGCGAAATCGTGGTTGCTGGCGGCATGGAATCGATGACCAACGCGCCGCACATGTTGCCGAAATCACGCGCTGGTTATCGCTACGGTGCCGTGCAAATGCAGGATCACATGGCCACCGATGGTCTGGAAGATGCGTACGATCACAAGGCGATGGGCGTGCATGCCGAAAACTGCGTGAAAAAATACGAATTCACGCGCGAAGCGCAGGATGCGTTTGCAATTGCATCGACCGAGCGCGCCAAAGCGGCCACTGCCAGCGGGGCATTCAAATGGGAAATCGCGCCGGTCACCGTCAAGGGCCGGGCCGGTGAGGTGGTGATTGACGCCGACGAGCAGCCGCCGAAAGCCAAGCTCGACAAGATTCCCGGCCTGAAACCGGCGTTCGTCAAAGAGGGCACAATCACGGCGGCTAATGCGTCCTCCATCTCTGACGGCGCGGCCGCACTGGTGCTGATGAAAGAGTCAAAAGCCAAAGCACTGGGCCTGAAACCTATTGCAAGAATCGTTGGCCATGCAGAGCACAGCCAGGAGCCGGAATGGTTCACCACGGCTCCGGTCGGCGCGATCAAAAACTTGCTCAAGAAAACGGGCTGGGACAAAAAAGACGTTGACCTGTTCGAAATCAACGAAGCCTTCGCCACGGTCACCATGGCCGCGATGAAAGAATTTGATATTGCGCACGATAAAGTGAACATCCACGGCGGTGCTTGCGCGTTGGGTCATCCGATTGGCGCGTCCGGTGCGCGCATCATCGTCACGCTGATTGGCGCGCTCAAGAAAACGGGCGGTAAAAAAGGCGTAGCGGCGTTGTGCATTGGCGGTGGCGAAGGTATCGCCATGGCCATTGAAATGATCTAGCTCAGCACTCACTGAACAAAGAAGTTATGGCGAAAACTGTTCTCGTGATTGGGGCCAATCGTGGCCTCGGGCTTGAATTTGCGAAACAGTACGCGGCTGATGGCTACGACGTCATCGCCACGTGCCGCCGACCGGCGGAGGCGGCGGAACTGCGCCGTGTCGGCGTGCGCATCGAGTCGCTGGACACCAGCACCTCGTCCTCCATTGATTCGCTTGCCGAAAAATTGAAGGACGATTCCATTGATGTGATGATCTGCAACGCGGGCGTGTATGGCCCGCGCAGCGACGGTCTCACCGACATGCCGACCGAAGACTTTGATCTGGTCATGCGCACTAACGTTTTGGGGCCGCTTAGGCTCACGCTTGCCTTTGCCGACAACGTGTCGCGGGCGCGCGGTGCGATGGTGTTTATGTCGTCGCGCATGGGTTCTATTTCGACGATGAGTAGTGCTTCGGGCATCGCTTATCGCGCCAGCAAAGCGGCGTTGAACGCAGTCGTAAAAGCCGCCTCGCTCGAACTCGGAAAAAAGGGCGTGCGCGTTCTGGCGCTGCATCCCGGTTGGGTGCGCACAGACATGGGCGGACCGCAAGCGTCGTTGACGCCGACCGAGAGCGTCGCTGGCATGCGCCACGTGATCGACAAGGCGTCCGATTTACACGGTGGTCTTTACGACAACACGGGGGCTTTAATTCCCTGGTAGCAACTCAGTTTAAAGCAACAGCTTTTTGTTGAAAGCTCGGCGGTATCGGGGCTAATGCGGTAAATGATATGAAATCGACTTTGGCCAATAATTGCTTCTTGCCCCTGTGTAGTATGGCTTTCAGCCAAAAGTTACTGGTTGCTCATCATGCGTAGCGCCCTCGAAATGGTGGCTGCCGCAGAGCGTGAAATCACCACGCTTTCTTTCGAAGAGATGCGCGCCGCGATGGACGATCCGGAC
Organism: Casimicrobium sp.; assembly: GCA_039925745.1. GTDB lineage: Bacteria > Pseudomonadota > Gammaproteobacteria > Burkholderiales > Casimicrobiaceae > Casimicrobium. The sequence continues at coordinate 5,054 of JBDSYI010000036.1, forward strand.
ACGGTGATTGTGGACATCCGCGATGTCCGCGAGCTTTGGCGCGAAGGAAAAATCCCTGGCGCGATGCACTCCCCGCGCGGCATGAATGAATTCTGGATCGACCCGAGCTGCATGTATCACAAGCCTGTTTACGCTAGCGGCAAACGTTTCGTGCTTTATTGCGCCGGTGCGTGGCGATCAGCGCTCGAAGCGAAGATGTTTCAGGACATGGGCTTGCCCAACGTCGCTCACATGACCGGCGGATTCACCGCATGGAAAGCAGCTGGCATGCCGGTCGAATCTGTGGAGCGCAAATAAGTGGTATTGACATGGTGT
>JBDSYI010000037.1:0-25214 GCA_039925745.1 Casimicrobium sp.
GGCGGCATACCGAGCGTCCTTGCGAGTTCTATCGCCAGAGGCGTTCCGATCGCGGCTGAGGCATTGTTTGACACAAAATTGGTCAACAGCCCCATGATGCCCATCAGCAACGTCAGCAACCAGGCGGGACTTAACTGAGTCGAGACGCTGGCGAGCATCCCTGCCAGCCACGTCGTTGCGCCGGTGATAGTCAGAGCGTCGCCCAGCGCCAGACTGGCAGACACCAGCAAAATGACCTTGGCCGACATTGATTGCGCGACTTCCTGCCACGACAGGCAACGGGTGAGTAATAGGGCGAGCGCTCCACCGACAGCGGCAATCGAGATTGGCAGCGTCTTGGTGGCCGCCAGCACGACCACGGCCGCCATCACCAATAACGCGAGCATTGCCTTTTCTTGCCGGGGTAGCGCAAATTGCTCGTCCAACAACAGGCCAATGCCGTCCTGTTGCGCTTCTTTGATTGAATCGGTCGTTCCCTGAAGCAGCAGAATATCGCTAGCCTGAATCACGCGATCGGAGAGCTTTCGGCTTCTTTGCCACCGATGATCGGGGGTGCCGGGCCGCACGCCAACGACGATCACGTTGTAGCGCTCTGCAATTCGAGCCTCACGTACGGTGCGACCAATGAGCGTCGAGGTGAGCGTAACAATCAACATCGCCACGACTGACGACGTCGGTGTTTTCGCGGCTTCGCTGTCCGCCGCCGGGTCGTCCGGATTGTCGGTGCTGCGATCCAGGCGCACGCTGTGCAGTTTTGCTTTGAGACTGGTTTCGTAGTCTTTCAAGTTGCTTGCCGTGTCTTGTACCAGCAGGCGGTCGCCCTTGCGCAACTTCAGCGAAGGAAGCCGCGACACGTGATTGTTTCCGCGCCTGAGCTCGATGATCCGCAATTTGTTGCCAGACGCCTGAAGCGCCTCGCGCAATTCTTTGCCATCGAGCCATGCGCCAGCTTCCACGTGCAATTCGGCGTCGAAGACGTCCTCAGCGAGTCGATCAACTTGAGGTTTGACATGCGCCAGCAGTCGCGGTGCCACTAGCCACAAATAGAGCAGCGCTGGCACCGCCACGAGCGCAACGATCGGGAAAAAACTGAACAGACCGAACGGCCCGACGCCGAGACTTGCCGCAATCGCTACGACGATCAGGTTGGTCGAGGTGCCGATCGTTGTTGACATTCCACCGATCAACACGGCGTAGTTCATTGGCAAAAGCATCGTGGCGGCAGGCAATTTCGCGCGTCCTGCGGCCGCCATGATGAGCGGAATCAAAAGCACAACTACCGGCGTGTCGTTGACCGAGCCACTCACTGCGGCCGCTCCCACCAGCAACACAAGCAGCGCGACGGTAGGTGCAGCGGAAAACCACGACGACAATTTGCGTGCGGCCGGTGCCAATGCCCCGGTCACCTCCAGCGCACGGCCTACCACCATCAACGCACAGATTGCCACGAGCGCGGGGTGTCCAAAACCAGCAAAAAAACGCAATGGTTCAATTGTGCCCAGCACATCTTGAAACGGAAACAGTACAAATCCCAGCGGCAACAGGGTCAAAATTCCGAGGCAAACCGTCGCAATGGGCACGCGATCCCATATAAACAGGGCGAAGACTACGCCTGCGAAGATCAACATGGCAAGACCGTGGGGGCTGAGCGAAGCGACCGTAGCCGCCGCACTTTTGATCGAATTCATAAGAGCCTGTTGCGTTGCCTGTTAACTTTGGTCGCGAGTATCGCTTATCGGCATCGGGACGGCAAAGCCATCGCCAGACCAGCGAGTTCGGCGCAGTGGTCCTCGCGCAGCGGTGATTGCGGGAACGTGCAACTGACGCTGAAAGTGATGTTGTCCCTGCACGAAAGTCCGCGGTTCTGAGGGATTGCGCGGGCGCCTCGAATTCTGCACCGAGCTAATCAGCTTTTACGCTTATGCCTTATTTCACCGGGGCTAAAGGCGCAAAAATCAATAGTCGACTAGCGGTCTAATCATCACGTATCCCCTGTGTAATAAACGTTTCAGCCGAAAGTTGTTACAATTGAAATCCCACCCAAAGCACGGCACCTTCGGCGACATCTCGCAGTAATCCGGGACGATCCGCGATGTAGGCCACGGCCGATTCACGCTCGCGTTCAAACCACGCGGCAAACTGCTGGATTTCGGCCGCGCTATGAAACGCGAACATCAATTCGTAATTCAAAAACAGGCTGCGGCTATCCAGATTCGCCGAACCCGCCATCGCGAGCACGTCATCAATCACGGCTAGTTTGGCGTGCAGCATTTCCGGGGCCAGCCACACGCGAGCACCTGCGCTCGCCAGAGTCCTAAGCGCGCGATTGCGAGCCACATCCGACATGCGGTGGTTTGATCGCGCCGGAATCAGCAAATCCACCGCCACACCACGCCGAGCAGCGAGACACAGCGCCAGCAACAATGCCGAATCCGGCACAAAATACGGCGTGACCAGCGCGATGCGCGTTTGCGCGCGATAGGCGGCCGTCACCAACAGCGAGTAAATCGTATCGTCCACCTGATCGGGGCCCGACGCGACGAGCTGCGCGCCCGCCGTTTCAGGGGCTGGCAACCAGGTCGCAGGCGGCGGCAGCGCCAGATAGCGGCGTCCACGCGCGAACGCCCAGTCGTGTTCGAACAGCGCATGCGCCTGCAATACGAGCGGCCCAGACAGGTCAAAGGTCAGATCGTGCCACGCCGCTTTTTCAGCGTTGCCTTCAAAGTATTCGGCAGCGAGATTACGCCCGCCGCACCACAGGCGTCGGCTGTCATGCGCGGCATCGATCACCAGCATTTTGCGATGATCGCGCAGATTACTGCGACCTCTGAACGGCGCATTTAATGGCGGCACGAACAGCAAGAATTCGCCCCCGAAATCGGTCAGCGATCGTAGCCGGGGTCGGCCCGCCATCAGGCTGCCTAACCCATCGAGCAACAGCCGCACCCTCACGCCCGAGCGCGCCTTGGCGCACAGCCGCTCGATCACCGCCTCGCCGATATCGTCACGTCCCAGAATGAAGGTGCAAAGATCAATCGTGTGCTGCGCGCTGTCGAGCGTGTCCCACAACGCGCGCAGTGCCTGTTCGCCATCGGCGTGCAACGTGAAATCGCGGAACGCCGCAGGCTCGGGCTGCTTTAGCGTCAAGATAGTTTGCACGGGCCACGAGGCGGTCGCGTAAATGCTATCCAGCGTCGCAATCGGCAGCGCATCGGGTCGCGCCCGTTTGCGCGAGCCGAACATCAAAAAAGCCGGTAACGCGACGTACGGCATCAGCAAAATGAACAGCACCCACGCGATGGCGGCCGTAGGGTGTCGCCGCTGATGCAGCACATGCGATGCAATGACGTAAGTCAGCACCGCCAGCGCCGACACCAAGCCGTGCAGCGTCAACCAGTAAGCTGGAGCCAGACCGTGGAACATTAGTGTGTTTTACGCACTTGCAGTAGCACGCCGCCGCGGATCGTAGAGCGAACTACCGCAATGACCGTCACCGTACCAGCAAGGTACTTTTTAAGCAGACGGAGCAGCGCTGTCATCGGACGGGAGTTGCTTGCGAAATTTAATCAAACTAACCGCATCGGTGATGATCGTGTCCACGCCCCAGCCCCACAACTTCTCGGCCGAATCGGGATCGTTGCAGGTGTAACAGGCGACGCGCAGGCCGTGGTCGTGGGCGTTGTTCACGATGTCTTGCGTGAGCGAGCGCCAGTTCGCGTCCATCGCGATGGCACCAACGGCTTTGCAGCGCGCGAGCCAATCGGCGGGTAACGGGTTGTCGAATAGATGTGCGCGATCAAATTCTGGTGCGGCGTCGCGGGCAGCAATTAGCGCTTCGGTTGAGAACGACGAAAGCAGTGGCTTTAGTGCTGCATCTTCCGGGTCGGAAAAGAGGGCTTGCGTTTCCAGCGCGACCGCCGCGCCGGTTTCGCGTTCACGGCCGATGCAGGGCTTGATCTCGGTGTTGAGGGTGACGCCGTTGGCGATGCAATACTTTGCGACTCGCCAGTAGGTTGGGATGGACTCGCCTGCGAAGTCTTTTGAGTGCCACGAGCCTGCGTCAAGAAGCGCGAGTTGATGCCATGTTTTCGCGGCAACGCGTCCGCGCCCGTCCGAGCAGCGATTGGTGGTGTCGTCGTGCATCAGTAGCAGCGTGCCGTCGCCTGAGAGTTTGACGTCGATTTCGGCGGCACGATAGCCGTGGGCGAAGCCCAGGCGAATCGCGGCTAACGTGTTCTCGGGGGCAAGCTTGCCAGCGCCGCGATGGGCGATGGTTTTGGGGTAGGGCCAGACGGGGAGATTCATGCCGTCAGTTTAATCGTGTGGGAGCGGTTCTATCGCCACAGCGCTTGCCGCACGGTGGTCTCGCGGTGGAACCGCTCCCACAGAAAACGCTACAAGTCGAAGCGAATACCTTGCGCCAGCGGCAGTTTCGCGCCGTAGTTGATCGTGTTGGTCGCGCGGCGCATGTATGCCTTCCAGCTGTCCGAGCCGGATTCGCGACCGCCGCCGGTTTCCTTTTCGCCACCGAACGCGCCGCCGATTTCGGCGCCGCTGGTGCCGATGTTGACGTTGGCGATGCCGCAGTCACTGCCGGAAGCGGATAGGAAGCGCTCCATCTCGCGCAGATCGTTGGTGAAGATGCACGAAGACAGGCCGTGCGCCACCGCGTTATTGAGCGCGATGGCCTGTTCAACGTCGCCGTCGTATTTGACGATATAGAGAATTGGTGCGAACGTTTCGTGGCACATCACGTCGGTCTGCGCTGGCATTTGCACGAGCGCAGGACGCACGTAGAAAGCATCGGGGCCGACGTCCTGATTGACGCGCTCGCCGCCTGTCACTTGGCCACCGGCGTCGCGGGCCATCACGACCGCCGCTTGCATGGCGTCAAACGCGGCTTGGTCGATCAGCGGACCGACCAGCGTGCCGTCTTCGAGCGGGCTGCCAATACGCAGCTTGCCGTAAATTGCTTTCAGGCGTGAGACTAGTGCGTCATAAATTGACGTGTGCACAATCAGACGACGCATCGTGGTGCAGCGCTGACCCGCCGTGCCAACCGCTGAGAACGTGACCGCGCGCTCGACCATTTCGAGTGTCGCGCTGGGCGCGATGATCGCCGCGTTGTTGCCGCCGAGTTCGAGGATGCTGCGCGCAAATCGCTTGGCAGCGGCTTCGCCCACCATACGACCCATGCGTGTGGAGCCGGTCGCGGACACGAGAGGAATGCGCGCGTCTGCCGTGAGTGCCGCGCCGACGTCCGCGCGCCCGAGCACGACTGCCGACAGCGAGTCCGGTGCGGCGTAACCCGCGTCGCGATAGCGCTTCACTGCGCCCTCAAAAATGGCTTGCGTCGCGAGTGCCGTGAGCGGTGCTTTGTCCGATGGTTTCCAGATCGTGCTGTTGCCGCAAACGAGCGCGAGCGTGGCGTTCCACGCCCACACGGCAACCGGGAAATTGAACGCGCTGATGATGAGTGTTGGCCCCAACGGATGCCACGTTTCCATCATGCGATGCTCCGGACGCTCAGAGGCAATCGTCAGGCCATACAGTTGACGCGAAAGACCGACCGCGAAGTCACAGATGTCGATCATCTCCTGCACTTCGCCAAGGCCTTCCTGCAGAATCTTCCCCGATTCAATCGACACCAACGTACCGAGCGCCTGCTTGTGAACGCGCAACTCTTCGCCGAGCAGGCGAACCAGTTCACCTCGCGCAGGAGCGGGCACGGTGCGCCACGCCAAAAATGCGTCGCGACTCTGGGTGACGGCGCGCTCGACTTCGCCTGACGAAGCGCACGACAGCGTTGCGATAACTTCGCCGGTAATTGGTGTTCGTGCCACGATGGCGTTACCGGCGACGTCGCTGGGTAGCGTCAGTCCCAGTTGTTTGCAAAGATCAAGGGCAGTTTTTTTCATGACGGTTCCGCGAAGCAAGTAAAGGTCTGGGTGCGAGTGTATGACTCGCCCGTGAAGAGAAAACTTCTGCCGCACCGAGGGGGGCACAGCGGCAGAAGGACGGTTCTAAACTAAGAGATCGATTCGATCCGACGCGACTGCTCGTACGCGATGCCGAAGCGGTTGGCCAGAAAATCTGGCAGCGCAACCTGCTCCTGACGGATAAATCCGCTCTTCGGTAATTTGCCCGCGCGAAATAGATCGACCGCTGCGCAAATCCCGGCTGCGGTGGTGATCTGGATGGCGGATACGGCTTCGTCGCTGCCCGAGGCGCGCTGCGCAAAGATCTTTCGGGTGAAAACCTCTTGCACGTAAGCGCCTTTGCGCATGCCGCTGACCGTGACAAACACCAGCACTACATCCTGCATCGTCGTGGGTACCGATTTGCGCAGAATGTCTTTCAGCGCTTCCTGATCGTTCGACAGACGGAGTTCCGACAACAGAAATTGCATCAACGCACGATGGCCGGGATAGCGCACACTCTTGTAGTCGAGGTTACGTACTTTGCCATCAAGCGTTTCGCACAAAGTGCCGAGACCGCCCGACGTGTTGAACGCTTCGTACTCCGTGCCGTCGAGTGAGAAATACTCCAACCCTTCCAGTGGCAGCATCGCTGTGACCGCGCCTTCGTGAATCGCTTCACATGGATGGCAGTATTCGTTGATCAAACCGTCCACACTCCAGGTCAGGTTGTACTTGAGCGCGTTGGTCGGAAAGGCCGGTAGAGCGCCTACACGCATCTTGATTTCGTCGAGACTGTCAAAGCCTTGCGCCAAATGATGTGCGACGATACCGATGAACCCCGGCGCGAGCCCGCATTGCGGCATGAATGCGGTCTTCGCACCTTGCGCAAGCGCCATGATGGCTTTGGTTGCTGCGACGTCTTCGGTGAGATCGAAGTAGTGACTGCCAGCGCTTTTTGCAGCGGTCGCAATTTTCACGGCGAGGTGGTACGGAAGCGCATTGATTACCGCGTCGTGACCCTGGAGCACGCTTTCGAGCGCTGCTGCATTAGTGGTGTCGACGACAGCGGTTTTCACGTTAAGGTGCGCGAGCTTGTCGAGTGACGCCTGCGATTGATCGATCACGGTCAGCGTGTAATCGCCACTGTTGACGAGCAGGTGAGCAATGGTGTGGCCGATGTGTCCAGCGCCGAGAAGTGCAATTTTCATGATGTGCAGTGTGTCGCTCGTTACTTGAATAGAGAAATTTTAAGGAACAGCGGTGGCGATTCATAGGATCAAAAGTAACGATAAGCTATGCTAAAAGCGACAATTTGCAGTATCTAGAATACGTTTTGTATGAATGGAAGTGACTATGCCCTCAGTCGCCCGAAATTTGTCGTCGCCGCAGCCAGTGAATTTAAGTCTCGCGCTCGACGCGACTGATCGCGAATTGCTCGCTTTGCTTCAGGCCAACGCGCGCGAAAGCGTGACGACGCTCAGCAAGAAACTCGGCGTGGCGCGAACGACTGTGATTGCGCGCATGGAGCGGTTGCAGACCAGTGGTGTTGTCACGGGCTACAGTGTGCGGCTCAATCAGGCGACGCTTGAAAAGAGTCTTCAGGCGTATGTTGGCCTGGCGGTGGAACCGCGCGCGGGACGCGAAGTGCTGAAGCGACTGGCGAAGATGCCTGAGATCAAACTGGTGTGTAGCGTCAGCGGTGAGTTTGATTACGTGGCGTGGATTCGCGCGGATTCACCCAATGCGCTGGATCGCCTGCTCGATGAAATCGGCGAGACCGAAGGCGTGAGCAAGACCACGACATCCGTGGTGCTGGCGGAGCGAATCAATCGGGGATGACGTAGCGAGCGATGAACTGCTCGCCTTGTTAAATCTCTAAATCCGCTTGCCGGTATCTGCGTTAAACCAGTGCACCCGCATCGGGTCGAACGACAACGGCAGCCGATCGCCGACACGCGCACCGGTGGCGTTGTCGAGGCGGCAGATGAGGCGATAGTTCGCAAACTGGCCGTAGGCATAGGCGTCGGCGCCCACCCATTCAATCATCTGAACTGCGATTGAAAAACGCGCCTGCGCTGCTGGCACCAGTTGCAAATGTTCGGGGCGCACGCCGAGGGCGACGCGTTCGCCGTTGGCGATGACCGACGGAAATTCACCGACGTGGAACATGTCGCCCTGATCGGTCTTGAGCGACTGCCCGGCACGCACGCCCCAGAGCTGGTTCATAGCCGGTGTGCCGATGAAGTTGGCGACGAACAATGATGCGGGCCGTTCGTAAACTTCTTTTGGTGTGCCGACCTGTTCGATGATGCCCGAGTTCATGACCAGCATGCGATCCGAGAGCGTCATCGCTTCGATCTGGTCATGCGTCACGTAGAGGCTCGTGACTTTCAGTTCTTGATGCAGTTTTTGCATTTCAAGCCGCATGTCAACGCGCAGTTTGGCGTCGAGATTTGATAGCGGCTCATCAAACAAAAACACCTTCGGTTCACGCACGATGGCGCGGCCCATCGCGACGCGCTGACGTTGGCCGCCGGAGAGTTGGCGTGGCGTGCGATCCAGCAGGTGCGCCAGCTCCAGAATTTCTGCGGCTTTGGCAACGCGAGCAGAAATATCTGCGTCGCTCATCTTGCGAATTTTCAGCCCGTACGACATGTTCTGGCGCACTGTCATGTGCGGGTACAGCGCATAGTTCTGGAACACCATCGCAATGTCGCGATCTTTAGGTTCGAGCTTGTTGACGATCTTGCCGTCAATCCAGATTTCGCCGCCGGTAATCGGTTCCAGCCCGGCCACCATGCGCAGCAGCGTGGATTTGCCGCAACCCGATGGGCCGACGATTACAACGAATTCCCCATCGCCAATGATGAGATCGACGCCATGAATGACGTCCACATTACCGTAGGACTTTTTGACGCCCTTGAACTCGACTTGCGCCATCTTATTTCTCGCTATCCACTAAACCTTTGACGAACCACTTCTGCATGAAAATCACCACGAGCACCGGCGGCAACAGCGCCAGCATCGCGGTGGCCATCACCAGATTCCATTCGGTCGCCGCATCACCGCCGGAGATCATGCGTTTGATGCCGATCACGACGGTGTACAAACTTTCCTGCGTCGTAATGAGCAGTGGCCAGAGGTACTGATTCCAGCCATAAATGAACAGGATGACAAACAGTGCCGCGATGTTTGTTTTCGAGAGCGGAAACAGCACGTCTTTGAAGAATCGCAGCGGGCCAGCGCCGTCGATTTTTGCGGCTTCAACCAGCTCGTCGGGCATGGTTAAAAAGAACTGTCTGAACAAGAACGTTGCCGTGGCGGAGGCGATGAGGGGTACCGTCAATCCGAAATAACTGTCGAGCATTTTCAGATCAGAAATCACTTGATACGTTGGCAGGATGCGCACCTCCACCGGCAACATCAGCGTAATGAAAATCAGCCAGAACGCCAGCTTGCGACCTGGAAAGCGGAAGTACACGATCGCGAATGCGGAGAGCATGGAAATGACGATTTTTCCAACCGCGATCACCAGCGCCATGATGAGGCTGTTGACCATCATCCGGCCGACCTGCGCCGACTGATTGCCCGCGCCAGCGAAGAGCACGGTCTTGTAGTTCTCGATCAGCTGATCGCCGGGAACCAAGGAGATCGGGGACTGCAACACCTGCTCGGCGGAAAGCGTTGATGCAACAAAAGTCACGTACAGCGGCAACGCGACAATAGCGACGCCGATCCACAGCACGAGGTGGGCCAAGAAGGTCGAGAACGGTCTGTTTTCAATCATGGCGATGACCTGTTTTCACGGCGTTCGAGAAGCGGTTTACCGTGTTCATCAATACTGCACCTTACGCTCGACATAGCGAAACTGCACTACGGTTAGCGCGATCACGATAGCCATCAGCACCACACTTTGGGCGGCGCTGCCGCCGAGGTCGAGCCCCTTGAAACCATCGTTATAGACCTTGTAGACGAGAATTTCTGTGGCACGTCCGGGCCCGCCCTTGGTCGATGCATCGACAATCGCGAAGGTGTCGAAAAACGCGTAGACCATGTTGACGACGAACAGGAAAAACGTGGTCGGTGACAACAGCGGGAAGATGATGTCCCAGAAGCGTTGCATCGGAGTCGCGCCGTCAATCGATGACGCTTCAATTAATGATTTTGGAATCGATTGCAGGCCGGCCAGAAAGAAGATGAAGTTGTAGCTGATCTGCTTCCACACGGCGGCAACGATGATTAATCAGAGCGCCTGTTTTGAATCGAGAAGATGATCCCAGCGCACGCCCACCAGGCTTAGCCAGTGAGTGACCAGCCCGAGCGATGGGCTCATGAGGAAGGTCCAGAGCACGCCCACAATGGCTGGTGCGACGGCATACGGTGCGATCAAAATCGTGCGGTAGATCGACGTCCCCTTGATGACCTTATCGGCTTTCACCGCGAGGAACAACGACAGGCTGAGCCCGAGCACGCTGACTGCCGTCGAAAAAATCGCCGTTACCTTGAATGATTCGAGATAGGCCTCGTCTTTAAACAGCGTGATGAAATTGTCGAACCACACAAACGTGGTGCTTTCACCAAACGCGTCCTGCAGTTGCATTGACTGCCACAATGCCTGCCCCGCCGGCCAGAAAAAGAACACCATCGTGATGGCGAGTTGCGGCGCGATCAGCAGATACGGTAGCAGTTTCGAATCGAATCGGACGCGTTTTTCCACGGGACTTTTTTTGTGCTTATTGGTGAATTGCGATCAGTCTAAATGAGAAAGCCCGACACGGGCCGGGCTTTCGTTGTTCAAGTGAGCGAGAGGCCTACTTGTTGGCCGCCTGGAACTTCTCCAGCTGCTCGTTTCCGCGCTTGACCGCTTTGTCGAGCGCTGTCTTGGCGTCCTGTTTGCCGCCCCACACGCCTTCGAGTTCCTCATCATTAATCGCACGAATTTGCACGAAATTGCCAAGGCGCAGGCCACGTGACGTTGGCGTCGCGTTTTTCTCGATCATCTGTTTGACTGACACATCCGTGCCCGGATTTTTGTCGTAGAAGCCAGACTTCTTGGTCAGCTCATACGCGGCCATAGTGATTGGAAGGTACCCCGTCGCCTGATGCCATCCGGCGACGCGTTCGGGGGCGGACAAGAACGTGAAGAACTTGGCCACACCTTTGTAGTCTGCTGCTGGGCGACCCGTCATCACAAACAGGCTGGCACCACCAATGATGGTGTTCTGCGGCGCACCGGCCACATCGCGGTAGTACGGCAGCTGGCCGACGCCCCAATCAAATTTGGCGTTGCGCTTGATGTTGGCGTAAGCGGCTGACGACGAGGTCAGCATCATGCATTCGCCGCTGAAGAATTTTGACTCTGCTTCGTTGGTACGGCCGCCGTAGGTGAAGTAGCCTTTCTTCATCCAGTCCGACATGTTGCCGATGTGCCGGACGTGCAGCGGACTGTTGAACAACAATCGTGCGTCGGTGCCGCCAAAGCCATTGTTCTTTGAGGCGAACGGCACGTTGTGCCACGCGGAGAAACTCTCCAGCTGTGTCCAGCTCTGCCAGCCGCTGGTGAACCCACATTTCTCGCCATTGGCTTTGAGCTTGGCCGCAGCAGCCATGACTTCGGGCCAAGTCGCAGGCGCAACGTTCGGGTCAAGTCCGGCTTTTTTGAAGGCGTCTTTGTTGTAATAAAAAACGGTCGTCGAGCTGTTGAACGGGAACGAGACGAGATTGCCTTTGGTGTCGGCGAAGTAACCCGTTACCGCAGAGATGTAGGCTTTCTGGTCGAACTTCTCGCCCGACGCCTTCATCAGTTCATGCACCGGCATCACGGCTTTTTTCGCTGCGATCATGGTCGCGGTGGCGACTTCCTGCACCTGAACGATGTGCGGTGCGTTGCCCGCGCGCGAAGCCGCGATCGCGGCGGCGAGCGTTTCCGGGTAGCTGCCTTTGAAAACGGGAACTACTTTGTAGTCCTTCTGCGAGGCGTTGAAATCTTTGGCGAAATCGTTGACGCGGTCATTCAACGCGCCAGTCATGGCATGCCACCATTGAATCTCTGTTTGTGCGAACGATGCTGACGAAAAACCCAGGGCGGCGCATGCGGCCACCAGCAACTTAATCTTCACGAGTGCTCCTCTTTTCAATTTCACGAATTGTGCTTATTTATTGTGACGCCACTGCGACACCGACCCTGGGTATCTAAGCAATGCGGCTGACAGCCCTATTATGCGCCCGTCTTCAATGGTTTTCATCGGCCATCTTTGAGCGTCGAGTCGCATGCATTGCCAACAGCTTTTCGCTGGAATCCTTGTGGCATAGGGGATAACGCCGCAAAATCCGGTTTATCGATAATTGAATCAATCGGCGCACTACTAAAGCATGCAGGTCATTTCAGCTTGAAGTTGCTCAATTTTTAAGCGGTTCATTGACAGCGTCGCGCCCTAGAATTAAATCAATATAAAAACTGGGGGCGACACTTTGGAACTCGAACTTTTCACAGGCGTTTGGTGGGCTGCTTTGGGGTCCATCATTCTTGCCAACATCGTGCTGTCGGGCGACAACGCCGTGGTAATCGCGATGGCCGCGCGAAAGCTGCCGGACAGCCAGCGCCAGAAGGCGATTTTTTGGGGCTCGGCTGCAGCCATCGTGATGCGGATTCTGCTGACGTTGGTGGCCATTCAGTTATTGGCGCTGCCATACCTTAAAGTGATCGGCGCAATCCTTCTGATCTACATCGGCGTGCAACTTCTCGCGGAAGGTGACGACGGTGGCGAGGATGATGGCAAACAGGTCAAAGACGGCATGATGGCGGCCGTACGCACAATTCTGATTGCGGATTTGGTGATGAGCCTCGACAACGTCATCGCTGTGGCTGCCGCTGCGAAGGGCAACACGACGTTGCTGATCGTCGGTCTTGCAGTGAGCATTCCGCTCATCATCTTTGGCTCAACGCTCCTGATGAAAGTGATGGATCGCTTCCCGATCATCATTACGCTTGGCGCAGCCCTGCTCGGTTTCCTCGCGGGTGAAATGTTTGTGACGGATCCTTCGACCGCAGCTTTTTTCGCCAAGCTTGACGGTTCCCATACTTGGGCGCCCGTCATCGGGGCGGTGATCGTAGTGGCGATTGGGACATGGATGGCGCGTCGACACAAGTCCGCCGCCTGATTGGCTTGGGCGGGGCGGCTCTGCCCTGCCCGCCGCCCGTGCTAGGCGGCGCGAACGCCCCGCTCAATCATCACGCCCACCATCGCCGCGTTTTTGATCGCACCGGGTTTGCCGATGGTGACTTTCACCCACGGCGCATGAAATTCGTCCAGTATCGTGTGCGCGACATGTTCGGCCAGCCGTTCGACGGTTTTGTAATGAAGCGTTTTCAAGAGCTCGATTAATCGCGCCGAAATGCTGTCGTAATTCATCAAACCCTTCGCACTGTCGTGCTCAAAGGACTCGTTCGAAGCCGCCGCGATTTCAAGGTCAATCAACACCGGGCGTGGCGACACGCGCTCCCAATCGTAAACACCCAAAATGGTTTCGCATTTGAGACCACGAATAAAAATGACATCCACGCAGAGAAACTCCTGATGAGCGCGAGACGCTTGCTCGCATACACTGCCACTCATTCTAGAGAGCGCCGGTGACTGGCGAGGGAGCACCATGAACTTGGCTGACATCATCGCGTTGTTCGTGGCATATCTGATCGGTTCGTTGTCGTTCGCCGTCATCGTCAGCCGCGCGCTCAAACTACCCGACCCGCACAGTTATGGCAGTGGCAATCCTGGCGCGACCAACGTGCTGAGGAGCGGCAGCAAGAAGGCCGCGATCCTCACTTTGTTCGGCGATACGCTAAAGGGCGTGGTAGCGGTGCTGCTGGCGAAATACTTTGCGGCGCGATTTGGCATCACTGAGGCTGGCGTCGCTGGCGTCGCCATCGCCGTGTTCCTCGGGCACTTGTTCCCGGTCTTTTTCGGGTTCAAAGGCGGCAAAGGTGTGGCAACGGCCGCAGGCGTACTCTGGGCGCTCGATTGGCGCGTTGGATTGGGGCTCACGCTGATTTGGGCGCTGGTGTTCGCAGTCAGTCGCGTTTCATCGTTAGCCGCGCTGATTGGCAGCGCGATGGCACCCGTGTTGGCCTGGTACGTTCTGGGCGTAGGGCCAGCGTTTTATGCGGTGCTAGCGATGGCGGTGCTGCTTATTTGGCGGCATAAAGAAAATATTGCACGATTGGTTTCAGGCAAAGAAGGCAGCTTCAAAAAATAGCAGGCGGCTGCAACTCCGATAGTGCCCATCGCGGTCGCACACTGATCGCGTAATCTTTCGTGGCGTCCGTCAATCGCAGCGCCCCCACATGCGCAATCATCGCTCCATTGTCCGTGCACAGCGCGACGGGCGGATAAAACACCTTCGCAGCGATTCGGGCTGCACCCGCTGTCAACGCCTCGCGCAAACGCGTGTTAGCGCCGACGCCTCCCGCCACAACAAGCTGTTTCAGCCCGGTTTGTTTCAATGCCGCGATCGATTTGCTCGCCAACGAGTCAACAATCGCCGCCTGAACTGATGCGGCCAAATCCGCACGGCTCGGATGATCTAGCGGCAGCGTGGGTTGTGCGGAAGACACGGCACCACGTGCGGGCAATGCGGTGCCCGTCAATCGGCGAACTTCGTTAGCGACGGCTGTTTTTAGCCCGGCAAAGCTGAAATTCAAATCACCCGAATGCAGCAGCGGTCGCGGAATTGCAAACGCTTTCGGATTGCCGCCTTCCGCCAGTTTGGCCAGCAACGGTCCGCCAGGATAGGCCAATCCCAACAACTTGGCTGACTTATCGAAGGCTTCGCCCGCCGCGTCGTCAATGGTGTCGCCGAGAAGCGTGTACTCACCTACGCCATCGACTCGCATCAATTGCGAATGTCCACCGGACACTAGAAGCGCGACAAACGGAAAGTTTGGCGCCGGATCCGCCAAAAGCGGCGACAACAAATGCCCTTCCATATGGTGAACGGGGATGAGCGGTTTGCCCCAGGCGAACGCAAGGCTCGCGGCCAACTGCGCACCGACGAGCAACGCGCCAGCCAGCCCAGGGCCTTGTGTGTAAGCGACCGCTCTCACTTCAGGCCCTGTAACTTGGGCGTTCGTCAGAACTTGATCAATCAAGCGCAAACCGTATTTGATGTGGTCACGGCTCGCCAATTCCGGCACTACGCCGCCATACGGCGCATGCAAAGCAATCTGCGAGTGCAGCGCCTCAGCCACTACTTTGCCGGTAGATGCGTCAAAAAGCGCCACACCCGTCTCGTCGCAAGACGACTCAATGCCCAGCACCAACGCATCGCTGGTAGAGTTTTTTCTTGAGTGTTCAGTCATTTCGGGTTATATTACCCGGCTACTCAGAAGAAACGCGCTAAACGCAGCGAAAGCACGCTCGGCGCACTAAACCGCAAAAAAAACACATGATCGTCAAACTCCGCGAAAACGAACCTTTCGAAGTTGCACTGCGCCGCTTCAAACGCGCCATCGAAAAAACGGGCCTCCTCACCGAGCTGCGCGCCCGTGAGTCCTACGAAAAGCCAACGACGGAGCGCAAACGCAAGCACGCCGCTGCCTGCAAACGCAACTACAAACGTCTGCGCGCAATGCAATTGCCGCCGAAGATGTACTAGATTTTTCTGCTGAGTAGAAGAACGCGGCTCCTTTGGGAGCCGTTTTTGTTTCGGCATCACTATCTGCAATGGAGTCCGCAATGAGTCTCAAAGAAACCATCACCAACGACATGAAAACCGCGATGAAGGCGGGCGACAGCGCGAAGCTGCTGACCATCCGAATGTTGCTGGCCGCCGTAAAGCAGCGCGAGGTGGATGAGCGCATCGTGTTGACCGACACCGACGTCGTGGCCATTGTCGAAAAAGCAATCAAACAGCGCAAAGAATCCATCGCGCAGTTCACCGCTGGCAATCGCCCCGATCTCGTGGCGAAGGAAGAGGCCGAGGCTGTAGTACTTACGGCCTACATGCCCGCGCAGATGAGCGACGCTGAGGTAGACGCGATCCTCTCTGCGGCTGTTGCAGAAGTCGCCGCAACAGGCGTGACGGGCAATGCGGCGATGGGCAAGATCATGGCGATTGTGAAGCCGAAGCTTGCGGGCAAGGCCGACATGAGCGCCGTTTCCGGCAAGGTGAAAGCGAAGCTCGGCTAGTCTGGTTTCGCCGCAAGCTGCGCTTCTCGCAGCAGCGCGATTTTCGTGATCAGCGCTTTCGCTTTTTCGGTTCTCTCGCTTGAAGGCAACGCGGCAAGTTCCTTCTCAATATTCGCAATCGACTTGAGCAAAGCAATTTCCGGTGGCGTATAGCCCGCGTTTTTGAGAACCCGCATCAGCGTGCGAATTTCCGCAGGGACCAGCAAGTCCTCGCTCAAATCAAGCGGCGCGCCTTCGCCCTCCAGGTTGCTCAGATCACCGCGTGCAGCGGCGTCGGCGGCGCGGCGTTCGGCGATGATGTCTGCCCAGTTCATTGACGTATTGCAGCGATTGAAATTTTTACGGGTTACCGCTATCTTATGAGCATGAAGTTTTTCGTCAAGCTGGCGGCTTTGATTGTGGTCGCTGGAGCGGTCGGCTGCGCCGCACTACTTACCCAAAACAGCAATCCGTATTTCAATCCGGTCAAAGTGCATCACACGGCCAACGGGTTTCAGAACAACTATCCCCACATGGCCAACCAGAGCTTCTGGAAGTGGCAATGGGAGCGGCTTCGCGATGGCACCGTGCAGCCACCACCCGGTGGTTGGGCGAGTGTCATGCCGAGTGTCAAGCCGGACGTGGCGTTCCTGAAATCGAACCGCACTGAGCGCACCATGACCTGGATTGGCCATGCCACTGTGCTGTTGCAAACGGCTGGCGTGAACATCATCATGGATCCGATATTTTCAGATCGCGCGTCGCCGGTTCAATTCGCCGGGCCGCAGCGACAGGTGCCGCTGATGATGACGATCGACGAGCTGCCAATGATTGATGTGGTGTTCATCTCGCACAATCACTATGACCACCTCGACGCCGACACCATTCGTACCTTTGCGCAGCGCTTTCCGCAGGCGACGTATGTGGTGCCGCTCGGTTTCAAACCGTGGCTGGCGGATCATGGTGTGACCCGTGTGCACGAGCTGGACTGGTGGGACAACGTGAAGATTGGCGCACTGAACTACACGCTGGTGCCGGTGCAACACTGGAGCAAACGCACGCTCACCGACACCAACCGCATGCTGTGGGGCGGCATCGTGATTGAGGACCGACCCACGGGGTCAGATCAAACTGAGCCGTGGCGTTTTTTGCACACCGGCGACACCGGTTACTCGCAGGATTTCAAGGACATCGGCGCGAAGTTTTCGCGAGGCTTCGACTGGGCCGCAATCCCTATTGGCGCCTACGAACCGCGCTGGTTCATGAAGGCGCAGCACGTGAATCCCGACGAGGCGGTGCAGATCATGAACGACGTCGGTGCACGGCAAGTGCTTGGTATTCATTGGGGCACGTTCGCGCTGACCGATGAGGCGCTGGATCTGCCGCCGAAAGATCTGGCGACGGCGCTAACGAAGTACGGTGTCGGGCCGTCCAGATTTCATGTGTTCAAGAACGGCGAAATGCGTCGGTTGTAAAAGTCAGCTTTTTCTGAAAACACAGCCTAGACGAGGCTTAAACCCCAAAAAAATCGATTGTCGACTTCCAGCATTTTGTTCGCTTACCCCTTACAAAATAAGGCTTTCAGCTAAAAGCCGATAGCTCCATCCGAGCGCGAATGCACGCATTTTCCACCTGCATAAGTCGCCGCAATCGCGCGATCGTCGCCTAACGTCATCAGCGCAAAAAAAACATCCATCGGATCGTCGCGTAAGCTCGTGCGTCGCGCGAGCAAGGGCGTCGCTGCCGGATCAAGCAGCGCGAAATCGGCTTCCTTACCCGCCGTAATCGAACCCAATTTGTCATCCAGCGACAGCGCTTTCGCGCCGCCCAACGTCGCCAAATAGAGCGCATAGGCGGGCGACAACGACGTGCCATGCAACTGCTGCACTTTGTACGCCTCGCCTAGCGTGCGCAGCATGGAATAGCTGGAGCCACCGCCCACGTCAGTGCCAACGCCCACCACGTTGCCCGCGGCTATCGCCTGCTTCAAATCGTAAAGCCCGCTGCCGATAAACAGATTTGACGTGGGACAAAACGCTGGTCGCGCGCCCGCCGCCGTCATGCGCGCGCGGTCCGCGTCATCGAGATAAATGCAGTGTCCGTAGATCGCCTTGTCGCGCAGCAGACCGTAGTGATCGTAAATGTCTAAATAGCTGCGATGACCGGGAAACAGCTCAGTGGCCCAGGCAATTTCGGCTTTGTTCTCGGCGACGTGCGATTGAATGTAGGTGGTCGGATGTTCGCGCGCCAGCGCCTTCATTTTCTCCATCTGCGCGATGCTGGAGGTCGGTGCAAAACGCGGCGTAATGGCGTACAACGAGCGCGCATGATCGTGCCAGCGCTCGATCAATAGTTTGGTATCGCGATAACCCGTTTCGGCGGTGTCCATCAAGGCTTCAGGCGCGTGTCGATCCATCAGGCATTTGCCCGCAATCATGCGCAGGCCGCGCGCCTCCGACGCCGTGAAAAACGCGTCAACCGATTGTGGGTGCACGGTACAAAATACGCTCGCCGTCGTAGTGCCGTTTTCCAGCAGACGATCCAGAAAAAACGTTGCTGCTGCATCGGCAAATGCGCGATCCGCGAACTTTGTTTCTGCCGGAAATGTGTAACGATTTAACCAGTCCAGCAGTTGCGTTCCATAAGCACCGATCACGTCCACCTGCGGGTAATGCACATGCGTGTCGATGAACCCCGGTACTAGAATTTTGCTGCGATGATCGTCAACGCGCACATCGTGCCCAAGCGTTGGAAGTAGCGCGTCTGCAGGCGCTACGCTTTCGATGTAACCATCACGAATCAGCGTGATCGCGTCGGGCAGATATTCGATCGCAGATGCGTCGCCGGAAAGGCCCGGGTCGCGCAGACAATGTAGTACTGAGGAGCGGATGGCAGAAGCGGTCATGCCATGATGATATTCGCGAATGCTGGGCTGCTGTATTTGCGGGTGCGATGACTGAAATTGCACCTGCATATAGTCATATGCGGTGGGGATGACCTGGCCGATCGCCAATCGATCAGAGGCGCGACGGCCAAACAGTCATCACTACGCTGCTAGTTGCGCGAGCTGCGTACGGTACAGACCGCAGGCCCGCTGGCAATACGATCACACTCACATTCTTCACATTGCCGGGCGTTTGATGCCGCGGGGTTCGTCACCTGTTGGCAGGCCGAGTTGCACGCGACCGATCGGCTCTCACTTTGAGCCGCACCCGAGACGCTCCTGCTTGCGCAGCCAGCGGCAGCGACGCATACACAAAAAGCACACATGAGACTTCTTGTACGAGAACTCATGGATCACTCCTCTGACATCAAGACGCGAATCCTAACATCAGGGAATTCAGCGTTTGTTAACTGCCCCCCATTGGCCCTCAAAATACGAGGAGAAAACTTTGCATCAAACCAACACACGTTCAATTCCACCAGAATTTGCCTTCGCGACATATTCCGGCATCCACTTCTCGCCAAGCAGATGTTTGGCAATTTCTACGACGATGTAGTCTGCGGTCGTGTCACTGTCATTGTCATAGCGCGACAAGCCTTGCAGACATGATGGGCAGCTGGTGAGAATCTTGACTTCGCCGTGAAACTTCTGATCCGCGCCGGGTGCTGTTTTCACCGGAATTGCACGAAGTTTGTCGGCACCCTTTCGCATCTCTTCTTCCTTGCGGAAGCGCACTTGCGTTGAGATGTCGGGTCGCGACACAGCCAGCGTACCGGACTCACCACAGCAGCGATCATTCAGGTCGATCTTTTGACCCATGAGTTCGTTGACCACTTTCATCGGTTCGTAGGTTTTCATCGGCGAATGGCAGGGATCGTGATACATGTAGCGCGTGCCGGTAATGTTCTCGAGCTTGATGCCTTTTTCCATCAGATATTCGTGAATATCGAGCAGACGGCAACCGGGGAAAATTTTCTCGAATTCGTACTTCTCGAGCTGATCCATGCAGGTGCCACAGCTCACAATCACGGTCTTGATGTCGAGATAGTTCAACGTGTTGGCAACGCGGTGAAACAGCACGCGATTGTCAGTGATGATCTCCTGCCCCTTGTCATGGTTGCCGCTAGCGGTTTGCGGGTAGCCGCAGCAGAGATAACCGGGTGGCAGCACCGTTTGCACTCCAACATGCCATAGCATCGCCTGAGTCGCCAAACCAACCTGCGAAAACAATCGCTCGGAGCCACAGCCAGGGAAGTAAAAAACCGCTTCCAGCTCATCGGTGCTCAATTGTGGATTACGGATGATTGGAATGACTTTATCGTCCTCGATATCCAGCAGTTTGCGCGCGGTTTGCTTGGGCAATCCACCGGGCATTGGCTTGTTGATGAAGTGAATGATCTGCGCTTTGATGGCTGGTTTGCCGCCCGTCGTGGCGGGCGGTCGCTTCGTCTGCGAGCCAATCAAACCAAAGCGCTTGGCCAGTCCATGCGCAAAGCGCTGCATGCGATAGCCACCGTTAACGACCGTGCGCTTCAGCATGTTCACTGTTGCCGGATCACGCGCATTGAGCAGCACCATCGCAATTGCCGTGCCGGGATTGAATTTCTTCTTGCCTTCTTTGCGCAACAGATTCTTCATCGCAATCGACACGTCGCCGAAATCAATATCAACCGGACAAGGGTTCACGCATTTGTGACACACGGTGCAGTGATCTGCGACGTCCGCGAGCTCGTCCCAATGCCGCAGCGAAATGCCACGTCGCGTTTGCTCTTCGTAGAGGAAAGCTTCGACTAGCAGACCGGTTGCCAGAATCTTGTTGCGTGGCGAATAAAGCAGGTTCGCGCGCGGCACATGCGTCGCGCACACGGGCTTGCACTTGCCGCAACGCAAACAATCTTTGACTGAGTCGGCAATGGCGCCGATGTCGCTCGCTTCAAGTATCAGCGACTCGCTTCCGAGCAGACCGAACGACGGCGTGTATGCATAGCGCAGGTCGCCGCCGGGCATCAGTTTGCCCTTGTTAAAACGGCCTTCTGGATCAACCTTTTGCTTGTAGCGCTGGAACGGGCCGATCTCGTCATCGGTCAAAAATTCAAGCTTGGTCAGACCAATGCCGTGTTCGCCAGAGATCACGCCGTCGAGCGAACGAGCCAGCGCCATGATGCGCGCAACAGCGGCGTTCGCTTCTTGCAACATCTCATAGTTGTCGCTGTTGACGGGCAAGTTGGTGTGCACATTGCCATCACCCGCGTGCATGTGGAGTGCCACCCAGACGCGACCGCGCAACACTTCTTTGTGAATTGCGTTGAACCGATCAACGATGGGTTTTAATGCTTCGCCGGCGAAAATGTCGTCGAGTGGCGCTTTGATTTCGGTCTTCCACGACACGCGGATGTCGTGTGACTGCTGTTGACGGAAATTGGTCTCGATGTTGTCGAGCAAACTTAGCCAGTTTTTGTGGACGGACACTACCAAAGCGCGTGCCTCGCCGACCTTTTCTGCAAGCAATTCCGTCGAAACGCCATATTCCTCATAACGGTGTTGAGGCATCGCTCCTGCGAAAAATTTCTCAAGTTCAACGCAAAGTTTCAACTTGTTCTTGATGGACAGCTCGATATTGATGCGCTCAATACCATCACAATAATCGCCCATTCGTGGCAAAGGAATCACCACGTCTTCGTTCAATTTGAACGCGTTGGTGTGTTTGGCAATCGCAGCAGTTCGAGCACGATCCAGCCAGAATTTTTTACGCGATTCGGCGCCCACCGCGACGAAGCCTTCGGCGCCGCGCATGTTGCAGATGCGCACGACTTCTGAGGCAGCCTTAGCGACTTCATTCTCGTCATCACCGACGATATCACCGATCAGAATCATCTTCGGACGACCGTGGCGCTTCGCCTTCGTCGCGTAGCCGACGGCCTTTACGTAGCGCTCGTCCAGATGCTCAAGTCCCGAAAGCATCACGCGGGCTGTGCCGCTCTTCGGCAAGCTATCAAGAAAATCTTTAACCTCAACGATGGCTGGCACCGAATCGCGCACCTGACCGAAGAACTCCATGCACACGGTGCGGGTGTGCGGCGGCATTTTGTGCAGCACCCACTTTGACCACGTAATCAGGCCGTCGCAACCTTCCTTTTGCACGCCCGGAAGTCCGGAAAGAAACTTGTCAGTGACGTCTTTGCCCAGTCCGATTTTGCGGAAACTTGGGCCAGGAATAACTAACAATTCTTCACGCAACACTTTGCTGCGATCAAGCTTCGCATCAAAGTATTGCAACCGGAACGTCGCATGATTCGCATCATGAATCTTGCCGAGGTTGTGGTCCATGCGCGTGACCTCTAGCCACTCGCCCTGCGGCGTCACCATGCGCCATGCGGCCAGGTTGTCGAGCGCGGTGCCCCAGAGCACGGCCTTCTTGCCGCCTGCATTCATCGCCACGTTGCCGCCGACGCAACTCGCGTCGGCGCTGGTGGGATCACATGCCCACACGAGGCCCGCGTGCTCAGCCGCCTCCATCGCGCGACGCGTCACGACGCCCGCTTCGCACTCGATCACTCCGTAGGCTTCGGTGTGGCCGGGCAATATTTCAAACTTGACTGAAGATAGTGTCTCCAGCTTCTCAGTGTTAATCACAGCCGATGTTTTTGTGAGCGGAATCGCTCCACCGGTATAGCCAGTTCCGCCGCCGCGCGGGATGATCGTTAGGCCGAGTTCGATGCAGCCCTTGACGAGACCGATGACCTCGGCTTCAGTGTCGGGATGCAAGACAACGAACGGATATTCCACGCGCCAATCCGTCGCATCGGTCACATGCGACACCCGCGCAAGACCATCGAATGTGATGTTGTCTTTGTGCGTGACTTTGCCCAGCACTTTTAGCACGCGTTTGCGCAAATCCCACGTGTCGCGGAACTGCGCCTCGAAACGATCTACAGCCTTGGCTGCGCGGTCGACAAGTTCACCCACTTTTGCTTTGCGTGCTTCACCGTCGGCATCGGCCACGTCAACATTGCGACGCTTCTCCACCTCACGCAGCCGATGACGCAATGCATCAATCAACATCGCCCGCCGACGTGGGTTGTCGATTAGATCGTCTTGCAAATAGGGGTTGCGCTCCACCACCCAGATGTCGCCGAGCACTTCAAACAACATGCGTGCACTGCGCCCGGTTTTCCGTTCCCCACGCAGCGAGTGCAGAATGTCCCAGGCATCATCACCGAGCAGGCGAATGATGATTTCGCGGTCAGAAAAACTGGTGTAGTTGTACGGGATTTCGCGGATGCGGGAACCCTCGCCACCGATCTCACCCGATGCTGACTCGATATGCGAAGCCTTTTGCGCAATCGTGCGCGGCTTCGCTGACATTGCGCTGGAAGCCGCCACTGTGGCGGGCATTGCGTCCAGTCGAAAGAGCCTGGCCAGCCGCTCAACCGAGCGTGCCATCGACATCAAGGGAGCCTTCATGGGCAGCGACTGCGGTGCGCTCACGCACACCCCGAGTGAATAGGGATGCAGTATATCGCGGTGCAGCAATCGTCTGAACCCGCAACCGTACGCGGTTTGGCCCTGTTTCAAAGACGGTTTTCTGTAGCATTCGCATCTCACCAAATTTTGTCCGCATCGAAGGCCAGCGCACCATGAAATTTCGCTTCCCCGTCATCATCATCGACGAAGACTGGCGCGCCGAGTCGTCGTCGGGTCTAGGTATCCGTGCGCTGGCCAAAGCGCTGGAGGAGCAGGGCGTCGAGGTCGTCGGTGGCTTCACCTATGTCGACGTTGCGATGGTGGCCAATCAGGCGGCGCGGGCGTCGGCCTTTGTGGTGTCGCTCGATGACGAAGAAGTCAACGAGGATGGCGACGAGAGTCAGGCCATCATCGATCTGCGCAAATTCATCATTGAGACGCGTCGCCGAAATTCTGACGTGCCGATCTTTCTGTTCGGTGAAACGCGCACGTCGCAGCATTTGCCCAATGACATCCTGAAGGAGCTGCACGGCTTCATTCACATGTTCGAGGACACGCCAGACTTTGTCGCACGCACCATTGTGCGTGAAGCGCGGCAATACTTAAACGCCGTCGCGCCGCCTTTCTTCAAGGCCCTGCTCGACTACGCGCGCGACGGTTCGTACTCATGGCATTGCCCCGGCCATTCGGGCGGCGTCGCCTTTTTGAAGAGCCCGGTCGGGCAAATGTTCCACCAGTTCTTTGGCGAGAACATGCTGCGCGCGGACGTGTGCAACGCGGTGGACGAACTCGGCCAACTGCTTGATCACACCGGCCCCGTCGCGGCGTCCGAGCGCAATGCAGCGCGCATTTTCGGCGCCGATCATCTGTTCTTCGTGACCAACGGTACAAGCACGTCAAACAAGATTGTCTGGCACGCCAACGTCGCGCGCGATGACATCGTGCTCGTTGATCGCAACTGTCACAAGAGCGTGCTGCATGCGATCATGATGACGGGCACGATACCGATTTTTTTGCAGCCAACACGCAATCATTTCGGCATCATCGGACCGATCACCCGCGATCAGTTCACGCGCGAATCGATCCAGAAAAAGATCAACGCACATCCGTTGGTGAAGGATAAAAAGGCCAAACCACGCGTGATGACGATCACGCAGAGCACCTACGACGGCGTGCTCTACAACGTGGAGACGATCAAGAAAGAGCTGGGCGGCTACATCGAAAACCTGCACTTCGATGAGGCGTGGCTGCCGCACGCTGCGTTCCACCCGTTCTATCAGGACATGCACGCGATTGGCCCGGGCCGCAAGCCGTGCAAAGATTCGACGATATTCGCCACCCAAAGCACGCACAAGTTTCTCGCTGCACTGTCACAGGCCTCGCAAATTTTGGTGCAGGATGCAGAGAATCTGAAACTCGATTTCACACGCTTCAACGAGGCGTTTTTGATGCACACCAGCACTAGCCCACAATACGCCATCATCGCGAGCTGTGACGTGGCGGCGGCCATGATGGAGCAGCCGGGTGGCGGCGCGCTGGTAGAAGAAAGTATTTCTGAGGCGCTCGATTTCCGTCGTGCGATGGCGAAGGTTGACAAAGAGTTCGGCAAGGACTGGTGGTTTAAAACCTGGGGCCCGACCAAGTTCGATCACGTCGGCGTCGGTAAACGCGAAGAATGGTTTTTAAAGCCGGCAGACAAGTGGCATGGCTTCGGCAAGATCG
>JBDSYI010000038.1:0-19987 GCA_039925745.1 Casimicrobium sp.
CGCCTCGCCCAATTGAGCGAGGCGTTTCCTTTTGTGCGTCTTGCGTGCTAGTTTCATCGCCAATCGCCTTCGCCGCATTCCTTAGCGATTCACCCTACCAATACAGTTTTATTTCATCAGCTTTTGAATGAAATGGCGTTTGTTTATGGGCTAGACTTGAAACAGCGTCATTGTCGAGAATTGCCAATATGGCGGTATAGTCTATTGTCAACGGTGGTTCACAGATAAAGCTATAGGCGCTTTATGCGCACTTTGGCTCAACCAAAATCAGGGACGCGAACGTTGCTCGTAATGACATGGATATTTCCCATAGCGGTAGGCGATAATCCGACGCTTGATCTGTAGGCGGAGCCCTAGATGCCCCAACTTTCGAAGTATGTTCTGACTTGCGTTTTTTCTCTTGCGCTGCTGCCATCCTTGCCAGCGAGCGCGCAGGGCGCAGTCTCTGCGCTTGATATAAACAGTCGCTGCCTGATTACGTCCATTCCGAACGCCGAAAAACTCAGCGTTTCCTGGACCGGCGCATGTGTCGCTGGTTTAGCCTCCGGTTTGGGCGATGTCATTGCGTTCAGTAACGGCAAGCTTCGCTACATTCTGCGAGGTCAATTCAAAGGCGGGCACCTTGAGCAGCAGGAGCATGTACGCGATTGTGCGGGCGACGCCTGTTTGAACGATGTGCCGCCCAATTTAATTCGGCAACACGCAGCGGCGGCGTTGGCGGCATCGGTTACTACCCCCGTAGCAACCGCAATAGCCGCTGGCGGTCCCGCACCTCAAGCAGAAATTCGTGCGCCCGACGCGGTTTATCGTGGCCGCTTTACCACCGACCCCGTGACCGGCGTCATCAGTGGCGAAGGGCGGGTGCAATTTCTCGATGGGCGCGCATACGAAGGCACAATCAAAAATGGCCGAAAGGTCGGCAAAGGCACGCACGTCTGGGCTGACGGCCAACGCTACGAGGGCGATTGGGTGGATGACCAGCAACAAGGCAAGGGCAAGCTTACGTTTAGCAACGGCGATAGCTACGACGGAAATTTCGTTAAAGGCGAGCGCACGGGCGAAGGTACGTTTCGCCAAAAATCAGGCGACAGCTACACGGGTCAGTGGGTGAATGGGCTTCGGGAGGGCAATGGCGTTGCCGTTTGGGCTAATGGTCAGCGCTACGAAGGTGCGTGGCGTGGTGATCATCGAGAAGGCCAGGGTGTGATGAAGTTTCCGGATGGCGGCACCTATGACGGGGAATGGAAAAATGATCAACCCTCCGGTCAAGGCGATATCCAGTTCGCCTCGGGTGACGCCTATACCGGTCAAGTGCGCAATGGAATTCCCAACGGGCAAGGTATTTTTCGTTGGGGCTCAGGTGATCGGTTCGATGGCGAATTTGACAATGGTAAGCCGACGGCCAAGGGTGAAATGACGTTCCTGCTGGAGTCTGCTGCGAAGGAGGTTGCCGCAGCCGATCCTGCGCCCACGCCGCCTCCGGCCGCACCGCCAGTAGCGGCGACCACGGCCGCCGGCGAGAGCAGCCCTCCCGCTGCCGTTGTACCGCCGTCAAGAGCTAGCCTTTGTAGTGCGGCGTTCAACCACGCAGGTGGCAATCCAGTCAGCTTGAAACGATTTATCGACTCGTTTCCGGATGACGAATGTCAGCGCCACGCAATGGCCAAACAAAAGCTGGCAAAAATCGCCGAGGCGGCGCGCGTCGCGAGTCTTGCTGCAGACGAACGCATAGCGATGGCGAAAAGTTTGATTGGTGGGACTGTCACTTTCCAGCAGCCGTTTCCGTTTTGTGTAATAGGCACTGGCGCAACCTGTCAGAGTGTGAACTACATTTTTTACGTCAAGGCAAAGATACGTGACATTGATCCGCAAAAGCGCATTGCACAAGTGCAGATTTTTGAAGCCACGTCGTTGGGAAACGAAAAAGGAGCCTCTGGCGCGCTCTTCTCGCAAGGTCGTGTTGCTGCCACCGGAGCATTCAATGCTCGCTTCATTGGGACAACACAATCCAAAACGCTGGAACAGGTTGGGCTCGCGTTCTAGTGGGCCAGCTTGGTTACGTGCGATAGAGGTGACAAACGTTGTCAGTGTGACTGGCAGCGTCACAGGAATACTGGTATCGTTCTCTCTGTCCCAATCTTAGAGGCTTAGTGTGTCGAGTACGTCAAGTCCCCTTCTCGCAACCCATGCCAACTGCCTTCCAGTGGGTACGCGAGTTTCCGATTTTGAAATCATTGGGTTGATCGGTGAAGGCGGCTTCGGCATTGTCTATCTCGCAAAAGACACCACCCTTGATCGCGTTGTCGCGTTAAAGGAATTCATGCCATCGTCGTTCGCGGGACGGGTCGATGGTATTCAGGTCGCTGTTCGCGCGGCAAATCATCGTGGCACATTTGAGGCGGGTCTCAAGAGCTTTATCAACGAAGCGAAGATGCTTGCACGCTTCGCTCACCCAGCCCTCGTGGAGGTTTTCCGGTTTTGGGAAGGCAACGGCACGGCGTATATGGCGATGCGTCTGTATCGTGGTGAAACACTTCGTCAGGCTTTGACACGGGGTGGCGAATCCTTTCCGGAAGAGCGCATTGCGCAGATCATGGCTCCGATTTTCGACGCGCTGGAAATGCTGCATCGGGAGCAGGTGTTTCATCGAGACATCGCTCCCGACAATATTATGCTCGCCGATGGACGCTCGGTGCTGCTCGACTTCGGTTCAGCACGCAGAATTTTGGGTGACGGTACTCAGGCCCTGACCACGATACTGAAGCCTGGTTACGCCCCAATTGAGCAATATAGTGACGACGGCACCATGAAGCAGGGGGCCTGGACCGACGTCTATGCACTTGGCGGTGTGCTGTATCACATCGCCACTGGCAAGGCTCCGATGCAGGCGGTCTCGCGCATGCTATCCGACCCAATGCCGTCAATCGCTGACGCTACCGGCGGACGCTATTCGCCCGTGTTTTCGCAAGCTGTGGCCAAAGCGATGAGCGTACACGTCGACAACCGCTTTCAGACGGTGACTGAGTTTCGTAAAGCGCTGGGCTGGAACGTTACGCAAGCGCAGGTTGTTACGTTGCCGCCGCCGCAAGTTTGGCTGGAGCCTGACGCGGCGGCTCCTAAGACTGGGCAATCGGCGGGCGAGCACCGAACGGAAAGTGCCAAGACCAGTATCCCGGGATTGGGTGCTAGATCAGTAACTAACGGACTGGATCCCGTCGTTCACGGCGAACGGTCACAATCTCAGCGTGCCGTCGAGGCTCCATCTCGCGCGCCACTTTTCATTGGTATCGTGGTGGCGCTCGTGGCTGCGATCGGAGCCGGCGTCTGGTTTAGCCGTTCTGGCAACGTCGCGAGTACTGCGCCTGTGGCGACGCCCTCTGCACAAACCCCAACGCAAGCCCCAGCGCAAACGATACCGCAAACGCCGCCCGTGACTACACCGGTTACAAACGCGCCAGATCCTACCCCGACAAAAGCAGTAACCGACCCGCTGCCGACTGCGCCTGTAGTGTTAGCCGAGGGAATTGTTAGATTTGCCATCAAACCTCGCGGTCGGGTTGTCATTGATGGCATCACAAAAGGGTTTGCACCCCCATTGGATGAATTGAAACTGCCTGTCGGTACACATACAGTCGAAATTTTTAATTCGCCTTCGGCACCGGTCAAGCGAATCATCGAAGTTGTCCCCGACGCTCCGGTGACTATTACCCATTCCTTTTAGCGGCGATTTCGATCACTGCTCGCCGCGCCTACACAACGAGACCCGACCATGAGTTCACCCGCTTCCACCGCTTCTAGCGCACTACCAGCAGGCTCCCGACTTGGCGAGTTTGAGATCACGGGCGTCATCGGTGAAGGTGGATTTGGAATCGTGTACAGCGCGCGCGATTCAAGTCTGGATCGTATCGTTGCCATTAAAGAGTACTTGCCAGCCGCGTTCGCCAGCCGCAACGCAACTGGCATGGTGCACGTACGTTC
This sequence comes from Casimicrobium sp., assembly GCA_039925745.1. GTDB lineage: Bacteria > Pseudomonadota > Gammaproteobacteria > Burkholderiales > Casimicrobiaceae > Casimicrobium. The sequence goes on from JBDSYI010000038.1 coordinate 3,979, forward strand.
AGAGGAGAACAGCAAGACGTTTAACGCGGGCTTATCGAGTTTCATCAACGAAGCGCGCATGCTCGCGAAGTTCTCGCACCCCGGCCTGGTGGAAGTGTTTCGATTCTGGGAGGGCAACGGCACAGCCTACATGGCGATGCGTTATTACCGTGGCGTCACGCTTCGTGAAATGCTGCGCACCAATCCACAAGTCGTGACCGAGCAATGGCTGTGCGAGACACTCGATCCGATCCTGCTTGCCCTGCAAGAGCTGCATCACGAAAAGTGCTATCACCGCGATATCGCCCCGGACAACATTTTGGTGTTGCCGAACGGGCGTTCCGTGCTCATGGATTTTGGTGCGGCCCGCCGGATTATCGGCGGCATGACGCGCGCTCTTACAACTGTTCTGAAACCCGGTTACGCGCCGATCGAGCAGTACTCAGACGATGGCTCAATGGCGCAAGGGGCTTGGACCGACATTTATGCAGTTGGCGGCGTGCTCTACCACGCGATGACGGGCAAAGTTCCGGTTCAGGCGATCTCTCGCATGATGAACGATCCGCTGAAACCTGTCGCTTTGGCCGCCCGCAGCGAGTTCTCGCCAGTACTAACCGACGCAGTGATGAAGTGCCTGTCGGTGATGCCGGAAAATCGCTATCAAACGATTGATGAATTGCGCGCGGCGCTCGGTTGGGTGACCACACCCGTAAGCTCGACCGTGGTGTATGCCAGAACGACGATGGCTGCACCGGTCAATAACTTGCTCGCAACTGCCGCTGCTTCTCTGCCGCCTCCGGTTGCAGCTTCGGTCGCGGCATCGCCTGCGGTTGCACTTGATCCAATGGCTGGACTTGCGGTGGGTACGCCAGCAGCCGGTGACGCTTTGTCCGATTTGTTGTCAGCCCCTCGTGGGCCAGCCGCGACAACGCCATCCACCTCGTCCATCGCTAAGCCTGCACAGCCATCGCGTGCTCCCGCCGACACTGTTAATTCCGCGAGCAAGAGTAAATCTGGAAGTGACAAACCAGCGGTTGCGCCTAAAGCAGATAAAAGCAGTCGTAATACACTGCCGATTGCTCTGGTCGGCGTGGCGGCGCTGTTGGTAATTGGCGCTGGCGCCTTTTTCTTCGCCAACAAACCGCCCTCCGCGGGTCAGGCCGAGCAGCCGTCAACAATACCTCCTGTCGCGACTCCGACATCGCCGTCGGCGGCTCCAGCGCCCGTCCCGGAAGCCGCACCGGCGCCCGCGCCGGCCCCCGTCGTCACCGACCCGAAGCCGATCGAGGTCGCGCCGCCACCCTCAGTAGCCACTTCGCCAGCACCGGACGTTCCTGTAAGCGCCCCAGTAGCTACCGGTACGGTTACTTTTGCAATCAAACCATGGGGAAATATCATCGTCGACGGCATTTCAAAAGGAGCCTCACCGCCAATGAAACGCCTGGCCTTACCGCCTGGTTCGCACACCATCGAGATTCAGAATCCCGCTGGCGCTACTGTGAGCCGAACAATTGAAGTCGTATCCGGGAAGTCAGTCCCGGTACGGCACGCGTTTTGACCATTCGGCTGTGACCTGATTGCAATTCATGGAGAAAAATATGAAACGAACCTTAAGAACAACCTTGGCGCTTGTAATTCCTACGCTGCTTGCGGCGTGCGCTACTACGCCGCCGCCGCCGCCCGTAAACTATCCCGCGCCGCCACCACCGGTAGCCGTCGCTCCAAGGCCACCGGCGCCCGTGGTACCGGCTCCGACTCCGCCGCCGCCTCCAGCGGTCGATGTCTCAGCCAACGAAACCGCGCTGTCGACTGCTATCGAGGCCTACGATCGGGGGGACTATGCCCTCGCTACCCGTCTGCTAACACCGCTTTCGAACGACGCCACGCTGAGCGTTGAGCAGCACCTACGTGCGTTAAAGACTCTGGCGTTTTCCCAGTGTTCTACCAATGCAATCACAGCCTGTCGCGGTACTTTTGAGCGAGCATTTCGAGTCGATCCCACGTTCGATCTCAGTCCTGCGGAGCGGGGACATCCGTACTGGGGGCCGCAATTTATTCGCGCTCGCAAAGCGGTCACTGGCAAGTAGCCCGCAACCAGAAAAGACAAACGAACCACGCCCAAACGCCAGCCATTCGAAGTCAATTTATCAACATGCCTGACATCATCCTCAAGGTCGTTACTGTCGATGCTGCACAGCCCGCGCAGGCCTTCGCTCGATCATTTGATGCCAGCGGCGGAACCATAGGGCGCGATGACACGAACGCCCTGGCGCTGCCCGACAAACATCGGCGGGTTTCCCGTTTGCACGCGACTATCAGCTTCCCGGCGGGTGTGCCAACCATCACCAATTCGAGCTCTTCACTGCCAATTTCCGTCGGTGAGCAACAGCTCGATTTTGGCGAGTCGATGCCTATCCATCATGGCGTATTGATCGAAGTTGGGCCTTACATATTGCAAGCACACAGTTTGTCGTTTGATGCCACACCCGCAGCCGCAGAAGCGTCGGCCCCTGGATATACGGGACCGATGTCAGGCGTTGCGGCCGTACGTACGCATACCGGCATGACTGTCGTGTTGCCACCGCCGACTGCTGCCCCGGCGCCAGTTATGTCACCGGTGGCGGCGACCTATGTTCCGCCTACTGTGCAGCCACTCGCGACACCATTGCCTGCAGCGTTCTCTGGTATGTCGGATCTTTCGGATTTGCTTGGCGGTGGTCCTGTGCTGCCTGTTGCGCCACCGGCTTACCTTGTCACGCCTCCCCCGCCCCCCAATGCCGCTCCAACGCCCGAGCCTTTTTATGCAGCGCCCGCCTCGTATGTTGCAACGCCGCCGGCATATATTCCGCCTGCACCAGACAATCACGATCCTTTTGCAGATTTACTGGATGGCATTGGCGGGCCACCCGCATCGGCAACTGCCACTAACCTGAGCGGTTACGGCTCAGTGCATCAGGTGGCGCCGATGCCGCAAACGCCGAGCGGGCTCAGCACCGATCCGTTGGCGGCGCTCGGCGGGGCTGCAGGTGGTTCCTTCGGCGGGTCGCCGGGTGCATCTGCGGCGTACCCGTTTGGCCATGCCGGATCATTGCCCGTTGGCTCCCAGGGAGACATTCCAGACGCGTTTAATCCGTTCGATATGCCATCGGAAATCTCGCGAAATCATGCTGATCCGCTCGCGTCCCTGCTTGGCGACGCCGGGCAAACTGCTCGCACCCCGGAGCATCAGGGAATACAGGCAGCGCCTTCGATAGACTCCCTTTTTCAGAGCGCGCCTTCAAGTGGGTCGGATCCGGCTCTTTTCGGGCTCGCGCCGCGCGGAAGTGCCGACGGAACCCTGGACAGCTTGATTGGCAATAATTCAAATAGCGACCCGTTGTCGTTGTTTGACGCTGCTGCCGCGGAGCCCGCCTCACCTGCACGGGCCATGCGCAATGATTCGCATGAAATGGGCTCGGCATTTCAGCCGCCCTTGCCGGTACAGACGATCCCGGCCATGCAGTCACCGCAAGCGTCCTATATCCCTTCGTCCGCCTCCGATCTTGCTGGTTTTGCACCTACTTCGGTGCCCATTGCTTCAAGCGCGGCGCCGTTCCCATTCAATCCGTTGGCGGCACCGCCCGGCGTTTCCGCAGTCGCGCCACAAATGCGCCCCGCTTCTTTCCCGCCCGCGCCGTCGTCATTCGAACCAGATGTCCTGACTCAGGCGTTTTTGCGGGGTGCCGGACTAACCCCCAGTTCTCTGCCGAGTGGCCTGACACCCGAAATCATGACGACCATCGGCAGTTTGCTGCGTAGTGCCACCGCCGGTGCCATCGACATGTTGGCCGCGCGCGCTGCGACTAAACGAGAGGTTCAGGCGACTGTCACCATCATTTCGGTCCAGGCCAACAATCCGCTCAAGTTTCTACCGAATGCGGACTCGGCGCTGCTGCAATTGCTTGGCAAAAAAATGCCAGGCTTTATGCGAGCTGACGTCGCCATGAAAGACGCGTTTGAAGATTTACGTGCGCATGAGGTCGGCGTAATTGCGGGAACTCGAGCTGCACTAACGGAAGTACTGGGCAAATTCGATCCTGCAGTGCTGGGGGATAAGTTGACGAAAGGATCGGTGCTTGAGAGCCTGATGCCGTCAGCGCGAAAGGCAAAGCTGTGGGATATGTATCTTGAGCGTTACCTGCAAATTCGCAGAGAAGCGGAAGACGATTTTCAAAGCATTTTCGGACGGGCTTTCGTCCAGGCCTACGAGCTTGAAACAGCGAGAATTAAAGGCGACACAAGCGGATCCGGAGGGGATTGATAATGACAAATACAGGCGATTTGCGACTTGAATCCGCTAGTTTTTCTCACGACGGAGGGCGCGACTATAACGAAGATGCCGTCGGAGATAGTGACGCTTTTGGTGCGGTGAGGTTGTTTATGCTGGCCGATGGTGCAGGCGGGCAAGGCGGCGGTGACGTGGCGGCGCGAACTGCGATCGCCGCTGCACGTAGCGAGTTCATGCGAATGCCCGCGTTCAGCCCGGAGACGCTGGTGCGTTGTATCAATAGTGCCGATGCCGCCGTGCGCAAAAAACAGGGCGAAGAAACTCGTCTTGCACGAATGGCGTCGACTTTCGTCGCAGTTTTGGTAGATTATCGGCAACGCAAAGCGATGATTGCTAACCTCGGCGACTCGCGTTGCTATGTGTTTCGCCGTGATCGGGTGATAGCCCAGTCCTACGACCATAGTCTCGTGCAACGCTTCATTGACGCTGGTTTATATCCGGCGGAGAAGCTTCGTGAGCATCCCAAACGAAACGTCCTCTATGCATCGTTAGGTGCTAACGAAGAGGCTGTGGAACCCTATCTAAGTCCGATACCGATTGAACTTTTTCCCGGGGACGGGATTGTGCTTTGCAGCGACGGTGTGTGGGAGTTAGTCGATGAGGCTACGCTTTGTAAAGTGCATTGCGCGAGTCCTACAGTTGGCGCCTGGCGAGATATGTTGGTGTCCTCTGTGCGGGGCCGAATGGCCCCAGGACATGATAATTTCAGTGCGCTATTAGTGCGATGCGTCTTGGCTCCGCGCGACATGGAAGAAGAGGACGACCAACGTACGATGCCGCCGGCATCGATGCGTGTGGCATGATGCAAAACAGTTGTCGCGATTCAATGGTGATTTCCGTCTATCACCTAGCCCGCTGAAGTGCCGTAACTTGTTGTAACGCATTTCTGTGAAGCGGTTGCTTGCTATGAAGGAGCGACCGTTGTAGCCTTCCGACTTGGCGATCTGAATGGCGCAGTTTGTTTACAAAAGTAAAAAATTGTTGTTGGCACTTTCTGACGATCTCTCAATAGATACAACAATCGGGGGCGGAAAAGCAGTGACGGATTTTGATCGATTTGCGGAACCGATAGCCGGAGATTCTCCCTGCGGCCTTGACTGTGAATATGACAACGATTTCCTCGCGTTGTCACAGGCGGTTGCTGGCAAGCCAGAACAGCAATTCGGAGACACCGTAATTCCTGCTGTTGACCCGGATTGGCGTCAGGTTGACACTATGGCGCGAACGCTTTTGGAGCGCACGCGTGATCTGCGTATTGTCTGCTGGCTTGCACTTGCGAATACTCATCTGCACGGCATCAGCGCCTTCGCTGGCGGTTTGAAGTTGATGGTTTCGTTATGTGAGGCTTATTGGGACGAAGTGCATCCGCGTATCGAAGTCGATGGCGATACCGACCCCTACCTTCGTATAAATGCCATTTCAGCGTTTACCGGCGGATCAGAGTTTTCAGGCGAAGATCAACTTTTGCAGGCGTTGCGTGGCTCCGTGCTCACGACAGCACCAGTTTCGCTTACTTATCGCGATTTGGAATTAAGTTTTGGTAAGGCGCCCGACGCTACTTACTCAGCGGCTCAATTAGAAAGCATCCTTGCCGACGCGGCAGCAGCTGGCAATACGAATCTTTCGCTTGTTCAAGATGCCTGGCAAAGCTATCAAGCGCTTCGTAAGCTTGTTGATGAACGGGTCAATACTGGCGATGCGCCCGATATGGAGCGCCTGGGCGCGGTACTGAAGCCCGTGGCGCAGGGCATCGAACGCATGAATTCCGCTTCGTCCGCGGAGGGTGTCGACGCGACGCCCGACGACGGCTCTGAGGAGGCCGCGACGCCGGGGGCTTCAAGAGGCGGTATAAGCGGGCAAGTAAGCAGTCGGGAGGATGCGCGCCGCGCTCTGGAACGCGTCTGTGAATACCTTGAACGTCACGAACCTAGCAATCCAGCATCGCTTTTTGCGCGACGAGCGCAACGCATGCTTAGTATGAATTTTCTCGACATCATGCGGGAACTCTCACCAGATTCAATGCACCAGCTAGAAACCCTTACTGGCACCAAGTCAGAGCAAGAATAACCCCCCATCTTTCTTTCAAACAGGAGAATCAGATCATGGCAGCGAAAAAGAGCGGACAAAAATGGATCGCCAAGAATCGTGCACCGCGCGTGCAGATCGAATATGACGTCGAAGTTTATGGCTCCGAAAAGAAGGTGCAAATTCCCTTCGTCATGGGAGTGATGGCGGACCTCTCTGGAAAATCGGAAGAGCCGCTGCCCGATGTTTCCGACCGCAAATTTACTGAAATCGACTTTGACAATTTCGACGCTCGCATGAAGGCTATTAAGCCACGAGTCGCATTCACTGTACCCAATACGCTGACAGGCGAAGGCTACATGTCGGTCGATGTTAGTTTCGAGAATATGGACGATTTCTCGCCAGCTGCCGTTGCCAAGAAAGTCGGCGCGCTGAACCAGTTGCTAGAGGCCCGCACGCAACTGCATAACCTGCTTTCATATATGGATGGAAAGTCTGGCGCTGAGGAACTCCTGTCAAAGGTTCTAGCGGATCCGGCGCTGCTGGCGTCATTGTCCTCCGCGCCCAAGCCGGGCGAAACGCCGAGTACCTAAGCCGCGCCTACGCAATGACAACGCACTAGAAGGAAATCCACATCATGGCAACCGAATCACAGAGCGCAACCAGTCTCGGACAAGTCGAATTTCAGGGTAGCGAATTTACTTCGCTTCTCAACAAGGAATTTAAACCCAAGACTGACGAAGCGCGTGGCGCAATTGAGAACGCCGTCCAGACGCTCGCACAACAAGCGTTAGCGCATAGCAACACAATTTCGACGGACGCGTTCCGCACGATTGAAGGGTTAATCGCCGCAATCGACAAGAAACTTTCAGATCAAATGAACCTCATTCTTCACCACGAAGAATTTCAGAAGCTCGAAGGATCATGGCGCGGACTGAAGTATCTTGTTGACAATTCCGACCCGGACGAAATGTTGAAGATTCGCGTTTTGAATATTTCGAAGAATGATCTACGCAAAACGATGCGTCGCTACAAGGGTACTGGCTGGGATCAAAGCCCGATCTTTAAAAAGCTGTACGAGGAAGAGTATGGGCAGTTTGGTGGCGAGCCGTATGGCTGTTTGGTAGGTGACTACCACTTTGACCACACAGCCCCCGATGTCGAATTGCTTGGCGAAATGGCTCGAGTGGCTGCCGCGGCGCATGCCCCGTTCATCGCTGGCGCGTCACCGAACATTATGCAAATGACGTCCTGGCAGGAACTTTCTAATCCACGTGATCTGACCAAAATATTCAGCAATACCGAGTATGCCGCCTGGCGAGGTCTCCGCGAGTCCGACGACTCCAAGTATGTCGGCTTGACAATGCCTCGCTATCTCTCGCGTATGCCTTATGGTGCAACGACCAATCCGGTTGAAGAATTTGCGTTTGAGGAAGACACCGAGGGTGGTTCTCATGCCAAATACACGTGGAGTAATTCGGCGTATGCAATGGCCACCAATATCAACCGTTCGTTCAAGGAATACGGCTGGTGCACGTCGATTCGTGGTGTTGAGTCTGGTGGCGCAGTGATGGATTTGCCAGCTCACACCTTTCCGACTGATGACGGCGGCGTTGACCTTAAGTGCCCGACAGAAATTGCGATCAGCGATCGTCGCGAAGCGGAACTTGCCAAGAACGGCTTCATGCCGCTTGTACATCGTAAGAACACGGATTTGGCGGCATTCATCGGCGCACAATCTTTGAACAAACCATCCGAATATTACGACCCTGACGCAACTGCCAATGCCAATTTAGCCGCGCGCCTGCCTTACATGTTTGCATGCTGCCGCTTTGCGCACTATCTGAAGTGCATCGTGCGCGACAAGATTGGTTCGTTCCAGGAGCGGGCCGATATGGAGCGGTGGTTGAACGACTGGATCAAAAACTATGTCGACGGCAACCCGCTGACGTCGTCACAAGAAACGAAAGCGCGCCGTCCTTTGGCCGCCGCAGAAATTACTGTGGAAGAGGTAGAGGGCAATCCGGGTTACTACACCTCTAAGTTCTTCCTGCGCCCACACTACCAACTGGAAGGCCTAACCGTATCTTTGCGGCTTGTGTCCAAGTTACCCTCCACCAAGGGTAAAGCCGCGTAGGCGCACAGCTCATATATTTTTTTACGAGATGTCATATTAGTGAGTATGGCTTCGTCTATACAAGCAGGAGGTTCATTCAGTCACATCAATCCGATTCGACAAATGAACCGAACCCTTACTTTTTTCTTACGATCTTAAGGAGATCTCCATGTCAATTGATGCATTTCTTAAAGTAGACGGTGTTGATGGCGAAAGCAAGGCTAAGGGCCACGAAAAGTGGATCCAGCTTCAGTCATACTCCTTCGGTGGCTCCAACATCGGTAGTGCCGCACTCGGTGGCGGTATGGGTACCGGCAAAGCTGACCTCCAAGACTTTCACTTCACTACCAGCATGGACAAGTCTGTCCCTGACCTGATGGTCAAGTGTCTGACTGGCGAACACATTGCAAAGGCCGAACTTCATCAAGTTAAGTCCGGTGGCACGAACCTGACTTTTCTTAAAGTCGAAATGAAGGAGGTTCTGATTTCGAGCGTTCAGTTCGCTGGCTCTGGCGACATACCGAACTGTTCGGTTTCGTTTAACTTCACGAAGATTAAGACCGAGTACACGGCGCAGAACGCCCAGGGCGGCTCTGACGGCACTTCGACACAGGGCTTTGACATCAAGCAGAACACTAAAGTCTAGTCGCATCATAACCGACCAGGATTTGCGCGTGAGTTCCAACTGGACTCGCGCGCTTTCTGCATTTTCGACGCGAAGAAGTTTGGTGTTACGCGATCGAGTAGTTACATAACTGCGGGTAAATTGCCTCAAGTTGTGCTTAGCGTTTTTAGTTTTATTTGCAGGGATTTGTATGTCCAATAGCCCCACCGGCGATCTTGCTAGTCAACTCGCTGAGCTGCAAAGCCAGATCAAGGCGAACGCGAGCGACGCAAAATTAAGAATTCACTTATTTCAATTGCTCTGCGTCATGGGCAACTGGACTCGGGCCCTGAGTCAGCTTCAGCTTTGCGGCCAAATGGAGGCTAAATCACTTCCGATGGCGCAAACCTATCGCGAAGCGATTCGTTGCGAAGTCTTTCGGAAGCAAGTATTTTCCGGACAACGCTCACCGCAGATCATGGGAACGCCACCTGCCTGGATCGGTTCGCTCATTGAAGCTCTGAAACACGATGCCAGTGGCGACAAGTCGGCTGCAGCTGAACTACGTGCGAAAGCGATGGACGAGGCTGAACCAAAGGCATGCACAATAGACGGTGTCGCCTGTGAGTGGATCGCTGACGGTGACTCGCGAATTGGGCCGGTATGTGAAGTCATTGCCAACGGCCAGTACTACTGGCTGCCCTTCGAGTCCTGCAGCGGCATTAGCATTGAAGCACCTAGTGATTTACGCGATTTGGTGTGGGCACCCGCTGAGCTTCTGTTGCCGAATGAAGGTCGCGTACCGGCGCTTATTCCTGCTCGCTATCCGGGAACGGCCGAATCTGCTGCGGATAACGCAGACCAACTCAAACAATCGCGAATTACAGAATGGATCGAACAAGGCGAAGACGTCTGGTTCGGTTTGGGACAACGCCTTTGGACGAGTGATGTTGGGGAACATCCCTTGCTCAACACCAGGATGCTGTCGATGGTCTCCACCGCCGTGGCGATATGACCCGCATCGAAACTGCCGGCGTAAGGCGTTAGCCGCGTGCGACACGCAGAATCGAAATAAGTATGGAAGCACGGACAATACTTCGATCTGAAGGTGATCGGCTTCAGCCGGCATTGTTGGATCGCCTGTGCGACGACGAGCCGGAGAAGCGACAAGAAACGCTGCAATTTTCGGTAATTTCCAAAGGGCGCCTCAAACGGACTGTCCTGCGTGATATCAACTGGCTGCTCAACACAACGGCGCACCACACTGATCATCAGCTCGACGACCATCCCGAAGTCAAGCGGTCAGTAATAAACTTCGGAATACCGGTGCTCTCCGGAAAGAATTTTTCATCCGTGGATTGGGCTGAACTTGAACGTGGCATTCAACAGGCAATCGCTTTTTTCGAGCCGCGAATTCTGCCTGACACGTTAAAGGTCACGATGATTCGGCCGGTAGATAGCTTAGGTCACCATAATCTGCTGCAGTTCGAATTGCGTGGCGAATTGTGGTCAATTCCATTTCCCGTCGAACTTTTGATCCGCTCAGAGCTGGATCTTGAAACGGGTCAAGTTATGCTCGTGGATCAACTGAGTACTGGGACTGCTTGACGTGGATCCGCGTTTACTTGACTACTATAACCGCGAACTTAGCTATGTCCGTGAGCAGGGCGCCGAGTTTGCTGAGCAATTCCCGAAAGTGGCAGCCCGACTGGGCATGCGTGGCATCGAAGTCGCCGATCCTTACGTAGAGCGCCTGCTAGAGGGGTTTGCCTTTATGTCGGCTCGCATCCAGCTCAAAATGGATGCAGAGTTTCCCAAATTTTCGCAACGACTTCTAGATCTGGTCTATCCGGACTATCTCGCACCGACTCCGTCGATGGGCATCGCCAAATTCGAGCCGTCGCGTTCAGAAGGTGGCTCACCTGACGGCTTCACGCTTCCACGCCATTCACGGCTCAGAGCGCGTCTTCCGGCGCATGAGCAAACGGCGTGCGAATTCCGCACGGCACATGAAGTAGTGATGTGGCCACTTCGCCTGGCAGAGGCCCGATTGACCGCAGCGCCTCCAGATCTCCCGATCGCGGGCTATCGGTGGGGAGCGCCTGTGCGGGGCGCGTTGCGTCTGACTTTTGAGACAACCAACCAGGTTGAGGTTGCATCGCTAAAACTTGATTCGCTGCCAATCTTCATCAGTGGTACCCCAGACACAGCGTCTCGCCTCCAGGAGTTGTTGCACACACAATGCGTTGGCGTCCTTATTCACGCCGGCGGACTGCCGATCCGTAACCTGGTGCCTTATCCTCCCGAGGTAGTTCAACCCGAGGGGTTCTCGAGCAATCAGGCGATGCTTCCGCATGAGTCGCGGGCCTTCGATGGACACCGTCTGTTACACGAGTATTTCTCGTTTCCAGAGCGTTTCCGTTTCTTTTCAGTCAATGATTTGAATCGGGCGTTACGCCAGATCAGCGGCAATAAATTCGAAATTGTGCTCCTGCTGAAACAGGCAAATAGTGCGTTGGAGCAGCTCATTGACGCAGCTAACTTCGCACTTTACTGTGCTCCGGTCGTCAATTTATTTCAACGCACATCTGACCGCATTCCGGTTACGTCGACTCGCTTCGAATACCATGCAGTGATCGAGCGCACTCGTCCCCTCGACTTCGAAATTCATAGCATCCATAAAGTAGTGGGGCATCACAACGAATCTGATCGCGAACTAACTTTTCACCCGTTTTATGCGTCTGCAGACGTCGATCGCCGTGGGGCGGGGGCGTACTTTTCTGTCAGGCGTGAACCACGCGTACTGTCCGAGCAGTCGAGACGGCAGGGGCCGCGCACGGGCTACATTGGCTCGGAATGTTTTCTTTCGCTGGTCGATTCGAAAGAGGCACCGTTCTCGTCTGAGCTTCGCCAGATTACGGTTGAAGCGCTTTGCACTAACCGTGACCTGTCGTTGCTGACACCGATCGGCAATTCCAGCACAGATCTGACCCTAATGTCGTCGGCCCCGATTGAGTCAATTCAGTTCATCGTCAGTCCTACCCGCCCGTCGCCAGCTTTAGCTGAGCGTGAAATTACCTGGCGATTGATTTCTCATCTCGGGCTTAACTACTTGACGATGACTGATCTCAACGCTGAACATGGCGCAAGCGCGCTTCGAGAGTTGTTGGGGCTGTACGCAAGGTTGGGCGCGCCGGGTGCAGAAGCCCAAATTGCAAGTGTTCAAAAGATGGCGGTTCGTGCGGTTGATCGCCGTGTTCCCAATCGCGGACCAATCGTGTTCGGTCGAGGTGTTTCTCTCGATCTTGAGGTTGATGAGATTCCATTCGCCGGGGTCAGTCCATGGCTATTAGGGGCGGTGCTGGAGCAGTTTTTTACTCGTCATGTTGGAATCAACGCGTTCACCGAGCTTTCGTTACGAAGCATCCAGCGTGGGCACATCGGTAGCTGGAAGCCGCGCATCGGGCGGCGCCCAATGGCATGACCACGCAAGCGGAAGACTCGCCGAACGCCAGCAGCAGCGTTACGCCCCGGAGCGGTCGCTTGGAACGCCTGTTTTCTGGGCTTGCAGCTGACGCTACACGGTTTGATTTCTATTACGCGCTCCGCCACGTTGATGCAAATATGCCGAGCGATATCCCGTTAGGTAGATCTCCGCGACCGCGCAACGAACCACTGCGATTGACCCAACATCCTTCTCTGATGTTCGCCCCTTCAACGCTCTACCAATACCGCGAAGGAGTCGCAGCCAACGGGCTCGGGCGTCTCGCCGTACATCACTTTGGACTCTTTGGCCCGAACGGGGCGCTTCCACAGCACTTGACCGAGTATGTGCAGGAACGAATACTGCACTACAAAGACGAATCGATGGCGCGCTTCTGTGACATCTTTCAGCACCGGATGATTTTGCTCTCGTACCGAGCTTGGGCCGATTGTCAGGCAGCAGCGAGTCTGGATCGACCGGGACGCGATCACTTTAGTCGTTACGCCTCAAGCCTAGTCGCACTTGGTCAACCGAGCCTCCAAAATCGCGATTCCGTACCTGATCATTTGAAGCTGCACCACGCCGGTCATCTGGTGCGATTGACGCGCAACCCCGAAGGACTCACCCGTGCGCTGGGCGCGCTGTTGCGGGTACCTGTGGCGATGCAGGAATACTGCATTCAATGGTTACGGCTCGCCGAGGAAGATCAGACTCGATTAAGTTCTGTGGCGAGCGCGGGTGACGGCGGCCAGCATCGCATCGAGCTGGGCACCGCGTCGTCGCGCCTCGGTCAAGGAGCGATTGCTGGCGCAAAAGTACCCGATGTTCAACATAAATTTCGCTTGCGAATCGGCGCCATGTCGTTGACAGAATTTGAACGCTACCTGCCAGGCGGCGTTCGCTTCATGCAGGTTCGTGACTGGGTGCGCAACTATATTGGCATCGAGTTGGCGTGGGATGCGCAAATTGTGTTGCAACGTGAAGCGGTGCCAGCGGTACGGCTCGGTTCGTTTGGCCAACTTGGCTGGACCAGTTGGCTCGGGATGCCTGCCGCGAGGCGCAATCGAGACGTCGATGACGTCATTCTCGATGCAGAGAGATTAACCAACGTGCGAGTCACTTAGGCTGGCCGTTTAATTGTCGAGGGGAATATCACATGTCTGAGATCAGTCGTACCGCGTTGTTCGGAAAACTCAATCCGTTGCTCTACAAGGCAATCGAAGGTGCTACAGTGTTTTGCAAGCTGAGGGGCAATCCCTATGTCGAGCTCGTGCACTGGATGCACCAGATACTGAGCACGAACGACAGCGACTTGCATCGCATCTTGCGCCACTTTGAGGTCGACTCATCCAAACTCGCTGCCGACCTGACGCGCTCACTCGACCGATTACCGCGCGGCGCAACCGCCATCTCAGACCTATCAGAACACATTGAAAATGCAGTCGAGCGCGCATGGGTTTACGGAACGCTCAAGTACGATGACGCGCAGGTTCGCAGCGGTTACATCATGGTCGGCTTGGTCAAGACCATGGGGCTGCGTAATATCCTGTACGGAATTTCTAAAGAGTTCGAGAAGCTTGGCATTGACGCTATTTCTGACAGACTGCCCGACATCGTCAAAGGCTCACCAGAGGACGGACTCGCCGCCAGCGATGGCAGCGGTATTAGTGGTGAACCTGGCGAAGCTAGCGGCGCAATGGCCCCCGCGCAAATGGGCAAACAGGAAGCCCTCAAAAAGTACACAGTCGATTTGACTGAAAAAGCCAAGAAAGGCGAGCTCGATCCGGTCACCGGGCGCGACGAGGAAATCCGCCAGATTGTCGACATACTCATGCGGCGTCGGCAAAACAACCCGATCCTCACAGGCGAAGCGGGCGTCGGAAAAACAGCTGTCGTTGAAGGCTTTGCCCTGCGCCTAGCCAAGGGCGACGTGCCTCCGCAACTGAAAGATGTGTCGTTGTTGACGCTTGATCTTGGCTTGCTTCAGGCGGGTGCAAGCATGAAGGGCGAGTTCGAGCAACGGCTGCGTCAAGTCATCGACGAAGTACAGGCAAGCCCGAAGCCCATCATCCTCTTCGTGGACGAAGTTCATACATTGGTTGGTGCTGGTGGCGCTGCCGGCACCGGCGATGCGGCAAATCTGCTAAAGCCAGCACTCGCACGCGGCACCCTACGTACGATCGGTGCGACGACGTGGGCGGAATACAAAAAATATATCGAGAAAGATCCGGCGCTCACGCGTCGGTTCCAGGTGGTGCAAGTCGACGAACCGGACGAGGCAAAGGCCATCGCCATGCTGCGCGGCGTCGCCACGGTGCTTGAGAAACATCATAAGGTTTTATTGCTGGACGAGGCGATTGCCTCCGCAGTCAACCTTTCGCATCGCTATATTCCAGCGCGACAATTGCCCGACAAGGCGGTGAGTCTCCTGGACACCAGCTGTGCCCGCGTCGCTGTGAGCCAGCATGCCACTCCGCCCGAGGTTGAGGATGTGTTGCGCAAAATTGAAATGCTCGACGTCGAAATCGGCATTATCGAGCGAGAGGCTGCGGTTGGCATTCACGTTGGCGAGCGTCTGAACGAAGCAACTGCAAAGCGCTCGGAAGCGTCAGAAAAGCTCGCGGTATTGGACGTCCGCTGGAAAGATGAGAAAGTGCTTGTCGAGCAAATTCTCGACCTGCGCGGCAAACTGCGAGGGAGTGGCGATGGCAAAGTCGATACCGCCGTGCCGTTGGGGGACGATGCGCGGGCCGCCTTGCTCAAAGAGTTGAGCGAATTGCAAAGCAAGCTAGCCTCTATGCAAGGCGAGTCGCCACTGATTCTGCCTGCGGTCGATGCCCAGGCGGTGGCATCGGTTGTTGCGGACTGGACCGGCATTCCGGTTGGCCGTATGGTGAAAAACGAAGTCGAGGCGATTCTCAAAATCGCAGACACGTTGAATCAACGTGTGATCGGTCAGCGCCATGGTCTTGACATGATTGCCAAGCGAATTCAGACGAGCCGCGCCAAACTTGACAATCCCAATAAGCCAATCGGCGTATTCATGCTGGTTGGGCCCTCGGGCGTAGGTAAGACCGAAACCGCACTCACACTCGCGGAGCAGCTTTACGGCGGTGAGCAGAACATGATCACCATCAACATGAGCGAGTTTCAGGAGGCGCACACCGTCTCAACGCTCAAAGGCGCGCCGCCGGGCTACGTGGGCTACGGCGAAGGCGGTGTGTTGACCGAAGCCGTGCGGCGCAAACCTTACAGCGTGGTGCTGCTCGACGAAGTAGAAAAGGCGCATCCGGATGTGCACGAAATCTTCTTTCAAGTGTTCGACAAAGGCGTCATGGAAGACGGCGAAGGCCGCAGCATCGACTTCAAGAATTGCGTCATCATTCTGACCAGTAACGTCGGCAGCGAGCTCATCATGAGCATGACGCGCGATCCTGAACTGATGCCGGAGCCCGAAGATATTGCGAAGGCCCT
>JBDSYI010000039.1:0-4075 GCA_039925745.1 Casimicrobium sp.
GCATCGTCGTTCTCGTTCAACAATCCGCTCGGAGCGTGTGACACTTGTCGCGGCTTTGGTCGCGTGATTGGCGTTGATCTTGGACTGGTGATTCCCGACGAAGGCAAGTCGCTTGGCGAAGGCGCGATAAAACCGTGGCAGACGCCGAGTTTCAAGGAGTGTCAGGACGATCTAAAAAAGTACATGATCGCGCGCAACATCCCGATGGATGTGCCATTTCGTGATCTCGGGCCGAATGATCGTCGCTACGTGATCGACGGTGACGATACTTGGCGCTCGTGGGAGAAGGACGCCAACAAGCGTTGGTATGGCGTGCGCCGATTCTTCGATTGGCTGGAGACAAAAGCCTACAAGATGCACATTCGCGTGCTGCTGTCGAAGTATCGCGCTTACACGCCTTGCCATGACTGCGAAGGCGCGCGACTCAAGCCCACGTCGATCAATTTCCGGTTGGGGTCGAAGGCCAATGCCGATGTGGTGCTTGCGCCGTCGAAGCGCTTTTCTCCACGGCATTTCAAATTCTCACGCGACACGCTGGAGTCGCTGCCGGGGCTCACAATTCATGACCTGATGCTGCTGCCGATTGAGCGGGTGCGCAGATTTACCGCTGAACTCGATTTGAGCGCCCAGGGTGAAGTGATTGATGAAGCGGGCGCGCTCGTGCTCGGCGAAGTGCGAGGACGGCTCGGCTATTTGTGCGATGTGGGTTTGAGCTACCTCACGCTGGATCGGCAATCGCGCACCTTGTCCGGCGGCGAGGTGCAACGTATCAATCTCACCACCGCACTCGGTACCTCGTTGACCAACACGTTGTTCGTGCTCGATGAGCCATCCATTGGCCTTCATCCGCGCGATATGTCGCGCATTATTGGCGTCATGCAGCGGCTCAAGAGCGCTGGCAATACGCTCGTCGTGGTGGAGCACGATCCGCAGATCATGTTCGCGGCCGATCGCCTGCTCGACATTGGGCCGGGGCCGGGCGAGCGCGGTGGCGAGATTATTTTTGACGGTGCGCCACGTGAGTTGGCGACGACGAAGGATTCACGGACTGCGGCTTACTTGTTGGGGCGGGAGCGTATCCATCGCGCGCAGCGAGTGCTCGGGCAGGATGACGACAATCGATTAACGTTGACCAACGCCCGAGAGAACAATCTCAAAGGCATCTCGGTCAATTTCCCCTTGCGCGGCCTGGTGACCATCACCGGCGTCTCAGGCTCCGGAAAATCATCGCTGGTACAGGACGTTCTCGTCCCCGCGCTCTACAAAGCCAAAGGCAAAACCACCGACACACCCGGTGCCTACGACCTGCTGCTCGGCCACCAGAACATTGACGATGTGGTGTTCGTCGATCAATCGCCCATCGGCAAATCGTCGCGCTCAAACCCGGCCAGTTTCGTCGGCGCGTTCGACGCCGTTCGTGCTATCTACGCAAAGGCTCCAGCGTCGGCTGAACGTGGCTACACGGCCGGCACCTTCAGTTTCAACGCGGGTAATGGCCGCTGCGCGACGTGCAGCGGCTCGGGCTTCGAGCATGTCGAAATGCAATTTCTGTCCGACGTGTATCTGCGCTGTCCCGATTGCGACGGCACGCGCTTCCGGGCGGAAGTGCGCGAAGTCAAAGTCAACGATAAGAGCATCAGTGATGTGCTCGACTTGACGGTCAGTGAAGCGCTCGTTTTCTTCAAAGACATCAAGGGCGGCGCGGAAGTATTGCGCACACTTCAGCCGCTCGCCGACGTAGGTCTCGACTACGTGCGACTGGGGCAACCCGTGCCCACATTGTCGGGTGGTGAAGCGCAGCGCCTGAAACTTGCGGGACATCTTGCCGAGAGCGTTGATAACCGAGCGATTTCTGGTCTGCCAAAGCGGGTTAAGCCGGAAGACTCAAAACGTCCGCGCGGCAAGCTGTTCGTGTTCGACGAACCGACGACCGGACTGCACTTTGAAGACATCGCGAAACTTTTGCGCGCCTTCGACAAGCTGCTCGACGCAGGCCATTCCCTGATCGTGATTGAACACAATCTTGATGTGATCGCGGCGAGCGACTGGCTGATCGATCTCGGGCCCGAAGGCGGGGACGCGGGCGGCGAAGTGCTGTTCGAGGGCACGCCCGACGCGATCCGCAAAGACAAGCGTTCGCACACGGGTAAAGCGCTCAACGATTACGACCGTGATCTGGCGACGCTCGCCGCGTCCACAAAAGCACAGGCCTTCAAGGTTGAAGAACCCCGTGGCACCTATCTCGCGCGCGCCGTCGCCCGCAACATCAGCGTGCTCAACGCACGCGAGCACAATCTTAAAAATATCAGTGTTGAAATCCCTGCAAAGGGTTTCACCGTTGTGACCGGCCCTTCGGGTTCAGGCAAATCGACGCTCGCGTTCGACATCATCTTCAATGAAGGCCAGCGGCGCTACCTCGAATCACTGAACGCGTATGCGCGGCAGTTCGTGCAGCCATCTGCGCGTCCGGACGTAGACGCTATCCACGGCATTCCGCCGACGGTCGCAATCGAGCAGCGCGTATCTCGCGGCGGTCGCAAGTCAACCGTCGCCACGCTGACCGAGATTTATCACTTTCTGCGCCTGATGTGGATGAAGCTTGGCACGCAGTATTGCCCGACCTGCGATGTGCCGATTGAGCCGCAGTCGCTTGACGCCATTGCCGCGCGTGTGATGCGCGAGTGCAAAGGCAAGAACGCAACCGTGCTCGCGCCGCTCGTGATCAACCGCAAGGGGCTCTACACCGATCTCGCGAAATGGGCGAAAGGCAAGGGTTTCACGCATCTGCGCGTCGATGATGAACTGATACCTGTCGCGCCGTGGCCGCGTCTTGACCGCTTCGCCGAGCACAATATCGAGCTGCCGATCGCGACCATTGAAGTGAACGTGAAGCGGGAGAAAGAGTTGCGCGCTGCGCTTATCTCCGGGCTTGAGTACGGCAAAGGCGTCGTGCATGTGCTGTCGTGGAAGAAGGGCACGGAGGAGGCCGAACTGGTCGTGTTTTCGACGAAGCGCGCCTGCCCGAGTTGCGGCACCAGCTTTGCCGAACTTGATCCACGCCTCTTCTCATTCAACAGCAAACACGGCTGGTGTGTCACCTGTCAGGGCACGGGCGAGAGCGTCAAGGGATTCAAGCGCGATGATCGCGTGAGCGAAGAATTTGCGGATCGCGAGCTTGACGCGTTTTTGGACGCGAAGGAAGCGTTCGAGGTTTGCACTTCGTGCGACGGCGCCCGACTGAATCCGATTGCCCGCAACGTGCGCTTCCGCGAGCAGGGCATCCATGAAGCTGTCGCGCAATCGGTAGTCGATGTCGAACGCGCCATCAGCCAGATCAAGCTTGGCGCGCGCGAGGAAGAAATCGCCCGCGACATCATTGCCGAAGTGAAGTCACGTCTGGCGTTCCTGCGCGAAGTCGGCCTTGGTTATCTCACGCTGGATCGCTCTGCGCCGACGCTCTCGGGCGGTGAAGCGCAGCGCATCCGGCTCGCCGCACAGCTCGGCTCGAACCTGCAAGGTGTTGCCTATGTGCTCGATGAGCCAACCATCGGCCTGCACGCTCGCGACAACCGAATCCTGCTGGACGTTTTGGAGAAGCTGCAGGCCAAAGGCAACACGTTGATCGTGGTCGAGCACGACGAAGACACGATCAAGCGCGCACATCACATCATCGACCTTGGGCCGGGCGCAGGCGTTCGCGGCGGCGAGATCGTTGCACAAGGAACAGCGGAAGAACTGAAAGCAAATCCGCTATCGATTACCGGCAAGTTCCTACGCAATCCGCTGAAACATCCATTGCACATGCGTGCGCCAGTGGGCAAAGCCGACAGCTTCGTTGAAGTCAAAGGCGCGACGCTTCACAACCTGCGCAACGTCACGGCACGAGTCCCGCTCGGTCGCCTGAGCGTGATCACGGGCGTATCTGGTTCTGGCAAATCCACGCTCGCACGCGAAGTCATTCACGAAAATCTCGAAGCCCTCGTCAGCGCACGAAACAACCGCAAGAAACCGCCCGCGCTGGTAGGATGCGCTTCGCTCGAAGGCTGGAATTCGGTGGACCGCGTGCTTGAGGTCG
>JBDSYI010000040.1:0-13015 GCA_039925745.1 Casimicrobium sp.
GTATCGCGCTGGCAAGGTTGAACTGGAGTTGGTGCCGCAGGGCAATCTCTCCGAGCGCATTCGAGCAGCGGGCGCAGGTATCGGTGGATTTTTCACGAAAGTTGGATTCGGCACCGAGCTGGCGAACAGTAAAGAAGTTCGCAATATCAATGGCGAAATGTATGTGTTCGAAGCGCCGATTCACGCCGATTTCGCGCTCGTAAAAGCGGAGCAGGGCGATCGCTGGGGCAATCTAACCTATCGCATGGCGGCACGCAATTTCGGGCCAGTGATGGCGATGGCTGCAAAGACCACCATCGCCACGGTGCATGACATCGTTGAACTGGGGCAGCTTGATCCGGAGGCCGTGGTGACGCCCGGAATCTTCGTGCAACGTATCGTAAAAATTGCGCGCTCGGCGACAGTCGCTTCCGGCTTCAAGGCATCTTGATGAGCTACATCAAACTCACGCGCGATCAGATCGCCGCTCGTATCGCAAAAGACATTTTTGAAGGGGCGTACGTCAACTTGGGCATCGGCATGCCAACGCTCGTCGCCAATCATTTGCCTGCTGATCGCGAAATCATCCTGCAAAGCGAAAATGGAATTCTGGGCATGGGGCCCGCGCCAACGCCCGGCAGCGAAGACTTCGATCTCATCAATGCTGGCAAACAGCCCGTGACGCTGTTGCGCGGCGGCTCATATTTTCACAGCGCAGATTCATTCGCCATGATGCGCGCCGGGCATCTCGACATCGCAGTGCTTGGTGCATTTCAGGTCGCTGCCAACGGTGATCTTGCGAACTGGCACACGGGCGGCAAAGATGACATTCCCGCCGTCGGTGGCGCGATGGATCTCGCGGTCGGAGCCAAACAGACGTGGGTGATGATGGAGCACCTCACGCGCTCGGGCGAAAGCAAACTGGTTGAGCGTTGCACTTATCCATTAACCGGCGTCGGCTGCGTGACCCGTGTCTACACTGACCTTGCGGTGATCGATGTCACAGCGCAAGGTTTCAAACTCGTTGAAGCGGTGGCGGGCTTGTCGCTCGCTGAGCTGATTTCTCTTTCCAAACTTTCAATTGCTGCTTAAGCACACCACACCTATGAATGCCTACATCGTTGATGCCCTCCGCACTCCTATCGGCCGCTATGGCGGTTCGTTGTCTTCCGTTCGCACCGACGATCTGGGCGCGGTCCCGATTGCGGCGTTGATGGCCCGACATCCAAATTTCGATTGGGCGGCGATTGACGACGTGATTTACGGTTGCGCCAATCAGGCGGGTGAGGACAATCGCAACGTAGCGCATATGTCCGCACTGCTCGCCGGATTGCCGACGTCGGTTCCGGGTGCGACGATCAATCGCCTTTGTGGCTCGGGCCTCGATGCGCTGGGCACCGCTGCGCGCGCGATTAAATCGGGCGAGGCACAGTTGATGATCGCTGGCGGTGTCGAGAGCATGAGTCGTGCGCCGTTTGTGATGCCCAAAGCCGACAGCGCTTTCGCTCGCAACAACGCGGTGTACGACACCACGATTGGCTGGCGATTCATCAACAAACTGATGAAAGAAAAATACGGCGTCGACTCGATGCCTGAGACCGCAGAAAACGTTGCGACCGAATTCAAGATCGAGCGGGAAGCGCAGGACAGAATGGCGCTCGCGTCGCAACTGAAGGCCGTTGCCGCGCAGAGAAGTGGATTCTTTGACGCGGAGATCACGCCGGTGACGATCGCCCAAAAGAAAGGCGATGCGGTCGTCGTTAGCAAAGACGAGCATCCGCGTGATACTTCGCTCGAAGTGTTGGCGAAACTCAAAGGTATTGTGCGACCCGACGGCACGGTTACCGCCGGTAATGCCAGTGGCGTGAACGATGGTTCCTGTGCGATCCTGGTGGCTTCCGAGTCGGCGCTGAAGACGCACAACCTCATGCCCCGCGCTCGCATCGTTGCCATGGCGACAGCGGGTGTCGCGCCTCGCATTATGGGTATCGGCCCCGCACCAGCGACGAAAAAAGTGTTGGCGTTGACCGGATTGACCATCAATCAGATGGACGTGATTGAGCTGAACGAGGCGTTTGCTGCGCAGGGGCTAGCTGTATTGCGTGAACTCGGTGTTGACGATGCCGACCCGCGTGTCAATCCGAACGGCGGCGCGATTGCGCTTGGACATCCGCTCGGCGCTTCTGGGGCACGCCTCGCTACGACCGCCGTGAATCAATTGCACAAAACGGGCAGTCGTTACGCGCTTTGTACGATGTGTATCGGCGTTGGGCAGGGTATCGCGGTGGTGCTTGAGCGCGTTTGAACAGACTCTTTCAGCGGTGTGGGAGCGGTTTTACCGCGATTTCCCGGACCGCGAACTATTGCAGTGGAGCGTCGTTTACAGCGAGTTTGGCCTTTCAGAAGGGTCAAGACAAGGGTGGCACTTTACAACTGACCGCGAGTCATTTAGCATTCGGCGTGTTAATGACTCACAGTCAGTTTGGGTTGGTTTTGGCCAACTTCCGCCATGCCACCCTTCAAAAAAATCATTCGCGAAGCGATTAACGCACATCAAGCGCGACACGCTCAAGATGAACGTCATGGTGTTGAACGTGAGGCTTGCAGCCCACTGAAATCGCTGCGGCAAAGCGCGCACGATTTACAGAATGGACGCCGATCCCCGGATGGCATCAAGCGCGTTCGCGCGCTTGATGGCGACGACAAAGAAGCACGTCGGCAGACCATTCTTGACGCGGCCGAGCGGCTCTTTGCCGAGCGTCATGAGCTGGCGAACGTTGCCGACGTGGCTCATTCTGCTGGCCTCGCGAAAGGCACCGTTTATCTTTATTTTCAGACCAAAGAAGAGATCTATCTCGCGCTGCACTTGCGTCAGGTTGAACACTTTTTCACGACGCTTATCGCGCGCATGATCAGTGGGCAGCCGTTTCTGTTTCCCGAAATGATGGCGCTCGCTGAAGAGCACCTTCTGGCCGCGCCAATCTACATGCCGCTCAGCGCCGTATGCGTTGGTTTCGCCGGGGACGCCGTCCCGCTGGAGGCGGCAAAGAATTTTCAGCAGCACATGACCCACTGGTTGCTCACCGCTGGCGAAGGACTTGAGCGGCACTTCACCAAGCTCGCGCCCGGGGAAGGCGTGCGCCTGCTCAAACACAGCTACGCCATGATGATCGGGCTCTACGCGCTGATGCGCGGCGAACAAACCAACGATCCAAAGTGCCCGATTCTTCCCGGCATGGGCAGCTATCAGGAGGAAGCATCGCTCGCGCTCACCCGCTACTGGGCCCATGTGGCGGGAATTCCAGACACGACAGACACCACACAGGTTCAGCACTCTAAGGTTTCCAAGGATTCAAAACGATGAACAAGAAGGCTACTTTCCTCTTCGCGGTACTAATTGCTATTGGAGCATTATCGATTGCTGGCTGCGGCAAAAAAGACGAAGCGACAGCTCAAGTCGCAGCTTCAAAAGCAGAGCTACCGCGTCCCGTACGTTTCATGCAAGTCGGCATGAGCGCGCTGGGAGATATCTCTTACCTGCCGGGCGAAGTGCGAGCTCGTTATGAGCAGCGCTATGGGTTTCGTGTTCCCGGAAAAATTGCCCGTCGTGCCGTAGACGTCGGTCAGGAAGTGAAGGCGGGCCAAGTGTTGGCCGTGCTTGATTCGCAGGACGTGTTGCCGGCCATCAACGCGCAATCTGCACAAGTTGAGGTCGCCCGCACAGATTTCGTATTGCAGCAAAGCGAGTTGAAGCGCCAGCAAGAGTTGCGCGACAAAGGGTTTGTCTCAGGCGCTGCGCTCGAGCGCCAGGCGGCTACCACCGCTGCGGCCAATGCACGAGTGAAGGCTGCGCAATCGCAACTGGCGAATGCTCAAAACGGGCTCAATTTCCAAACTTTGCGAGCGGATAAAGCCGGCGTCGTCGTAGCTATCGACGCGGAAGCCGGTAGCGTAGTTGCTGCGGGGCAGAGCGTGGTTCGCGTGGCGCAGCTTGGCGAAAAAGAGATCATCGTCAACGTGCCCGAACGCGAAGTCGGTTTGATGAAACAGGCGAAGGGCTTCGCTGCACAATTCGATGCAATTCCGGGAAAAGTCTATAGCGCCAAACTGCGCGAATTGTCGCCCGCGGCTGATACGGCCAGCCGCACCTATATGACAAAACTTGCCATCACAAATGCCGACGACGCTGTCAAACTGGGCATGAGCGCCACCGTCCGCCTTGATCTGGCAGAAGCTCAGGCGATCATCGTCCCGAACACCGCGCTCTATACGCGTGACAACGCGACACGCGTCTGGCTGGTGGATCGCGCGAGCGAAACGGTGAAACCGGTCGAAGTGAAAATTGGCCAGAGCACTAACGAAGGCGTCGCTATTGTCTCCGGGCTGAAGGCGGGTGACCTCGTAGTAACGGCAGGTGCCAACTTGCTGCTCACCGGGCAGAAAGTGCGTCTTATTGAGTCCGCGTCAAGTGCTGTCGCAGTTCCCGCCGCGAACGCTACAGCGGTGGTTGTCAAAGAAGGCAGCAAGCCATGATCGGCTCGGGGAACAACGATGTGGGTGGCGGTAAGCTCAACGTCTCTGCTGCCGCGATCAAGCATCAGCAACTCACGCTTTTCTTTATTCTCGCGATTGCGATTGCGGGTTTTTCGGCGTACTTCAAACTGGGTCAACGTGAAGACCCAGACTTCACATTTCGCGCCATTACGATCCGAACGTTGTGGCCCGGTGCCACGACCTCGCAGGTCGACTCGCAAATCACTGATCGTCTGGAGAAGAAACTTCAGGAGATGCCCTATTTCAAGCGTACGCAAAGCTACTCAAAACCCGGTGAATCGCTGATCATTCTTGAGCTGATCGACACTGCGCCGCGCAAGGACATTCAGGCGCTGTGGTATCAGGTCAGGAAGAAAGTCGGAGATATCCGATATACCCTGCCTGCTGAGGCGCAGGGACCGTTTTTTAACGACGAATTTGGTGACGTGTTTGGTTCGATTTACGCCTTCACAGGCGATGGCTTTTCGCTGTCCGAATTGCGCGACAAAGTAGAGGACGTTCGCCAGGAGTTGCTTCGGATTCCTGATGTTTCAAAGATCGAACTGGTTGGTGTAGTTGACGACAAAATCTACATCGAAATAAGCAATGCAAAAATCGGCGCTCTCGGCATCGACGCGACCTCAATCGCCACACAGCTGCAGGCCCAAAACGCCATCGCACCTGCAGGCGTCATTCAAACTAAAGACAACGCAATTGCGCTACGCGTCAGTGGAAATTTTGATTCGGTGAAATCCGTGCGCGAGCTTCAGCTCGCGGTGAATGGTCGCACCATTCGCCTCGGCGATATTGCCAATGTCTATCGCGGCTATGCCGATCCGCCGGTGCAAACGATTCGTTTTGGTGGCAAGCCTGGCATCGCGCTTTCAGTTTCGATGAAGAGTGATGGCGACGTATTGCAGCTTGGTCAGCGGTTAACGGCTGAGATGGTGCGCATCAAAAACGACTTGCCAGTCGGTATCGAATTTCATCAGGTGAGCAATCAGCCGAAAGTTGTGAAAGAAGCGGTTGGAACGTTCATGCGCTCGCTGCTGGAGGCCGTCGCCATTGTGTTGGCCGTGAGCTTCATTTCGCTTGGTTGGCGTGCTGGCGCTGTGGTGGCTTTGACTATTCCGTTCGTGTTGCTGGCGACGTTTTTGACGATGCAAATTTTCAAGATTGATTTGCACCGCATTTCGACCGGCGCGCTCATCATCGCGTTGGGACTGCTGGTTGACGACGCGATGATCGTCGTCGAGATGATGGTTCGAAAACTGGAAGAGGGTTTCGATAAATTCGCCTCGGCGACTTTTGCGTACGCGAGCACGGCGTGGCCGATGCTTTCGGGCACGTTGGTCACAGCAGCGGGTTTCCTGCCGATTGCCACGGCGAAATCATCGACCGGTGAATACACCTTTGACATGTTCAGCGTGACGACGATTGCGCTCGTGCTTTCATGGTTTGCGGCGATCATTGCGACGCCGCTGTTTGGCTACTGGATCCTGAAGAAACCGAAAAATGCCACAGTAGAGGGCGAAGCGCACGAGCACTTCGACACGCCGTTCTACACCCGGCTGCGCGCAACCATTGACTGGTGTATCAGCCACCGCTGGATGACCATTGCCATCACTATGTCAGGCCTCGCGCTAGGTGTCATCGGTATGGGTTTGACCGAGAAGCAATTCTTTCCGACCAGTGATCGCACCGAAGTGATGGTTGAGATGTGGTTGCCTGAGGGTTCAAGCTTCAAAGCAACTGAAGCACAGGTCGAAAAACTGGAAGCGATTTTGAAGACGGACAAGGATGTGCAGACGTTTGTTACGAGCGTTGGAATGTCGCTGCCGCGTTACTTCCTGTCATTGAATCAGGAATTATTCCGCCCGAATTTTTCGCACACGTTGATTCTGACCGATAGTGTTGAAGCGCGTAATCGTGTCAGTACAAAGCTTCAGGCGGCGCTTGACAGCAACTTCCCTGGCGTTCGCGGCCGTGCGTTGAAAACGCCTCTCGGACCACCCGTTGCTTACCCGATTATTTTCCGCGTGAGCGGGCCGGATATTGCGAAGTTAAAGCAGATTGGCGACGAAGTGGCGGCTGTCCTGCGCAACAGCCCAAACACGATTGAGGTCAATACCGACTGGGGCGATCGCACACCCGCGTTGCAGGTTGAAGTTGATCAGGATCGTGCCCGCGCGCTGGGCGTTACATCGTTGACGGTTGCGCGCTCGCTTGGCGGAGCCGTATCTGGCGCAACGATTGGTGCCTTTCGTGAGCGTGATCGTTTGATTGATGTGGTGCTGCGCGGCCCCGCTGCCGAGCGCATCGCCGTTTCACAAGTCGAAGATTTGCAGATTCCAACGGCAACCGGGCGCACGGTGCCACTGTCGCAGGTGGCAAAAGTCAGTCAAGTCATGGAAGAGCCGATCATTCGCCGTTACTCTCGCGTGCCAACGCTCTCGGTGCGATCCGACATTATCGAAGGCGTGCAAGCACCGGATGTTTCAGCGCAGATTGATCCACAACTGGCGGATATTCGCGCCAAATTGCCGCCCGGCTATCGCATAGAAGTTGGCGGTGCGTTTGAAGAAAACGCAAAGGCGCAAGGCTCCATTGGCGCGGGCGTGCCGCTCATGATTTTTGTGTGGTTGATGCTCTTGATGTTGCAGTTGCAGAGTTTTTCGCTCGCGTCGATGGTGTTGTTGACGGCGCCGTTCGGCATCGTTGGCGTTGCGCTAGGTTTGCTGGTGTTCCGTATGCCATTCGGCTTTGTGGCGATGCTCGGGGTCATTGCGCTGATGGGCATCATCATGCGAAACACCATCATCCTGATTGATCAAATCAAGCAGGACATGGCGACAGGCACGCACGCATGGACGGCAGCGCGCGAAGCCGCCGTGCGTCGATTCCGTCCGATTGTATTGACCGCCACCGCTGCCGTTTTGGCGATGATTCCACTGACACGCAGCGTGCTTTGGGGGCCGATGGCTGTAGCAATCATGGCGGGGCTGGTCATTGCGACGGTACTCACAATACTCGCCGTACCGGCCATTTATGCGGCCTGGTATCGGGTCAAGCGACCAGTGGCAACGTAGCGAGTTGTTGGTTCGTCAGTAAGCAAACGCGGTCGTAGGAATGGTCCTTTTCTCGCCAGTTTGTTGCTGCAAGACGTACGTGTTGTCGACGGTCAGGGGCTGGTCAGTGAGTCTCAACACAATCAGCTTCGCAAACAGCCGTTTTCAATTCGAACGCACTGCGGAGATGCATCTTATGGAACTTGTCTGGACAATCGTCATCGGTTTTTTTGCGGGAATGATCGCCAAAATGATCACACCGGGCAAGGGGCCTGGCGGTTTTTTTATGACCGCGGTTTTGGGTATTGCGGGCTCGATTGCTGCCACTTACCTCGGGCAGGCACTGGGGCTTTACAAGCCTGGTCATTTTGCGGGGTTCATCGCAGCCGTTGTTGGCTCTGTAATCCTGTTGGTGATTTATCACCTCGTCACCAAAAACAACAACGCTTAGGAGTAGCAGATCATGGCATTCGATTTTGGTGGACTGCTTCAGCAGTATCTCGGTGGCGCAGGTTCGAACGCGAACACGGCGCAGGCAGAAGATCACTTTCAGCAGATAGCGCAAAGCGCACCGGGCGGGCTTCTGACCGACGGGTTGTCAGCGGCATTTCGTTCTGACCAGACCCCGCCGTTTGGGCAAATGGTGGGACAGTTATTTGGCAACGGTAATTCGCAACAGCAGTCGGGCATGATAAGCACACTGCTCGCGAGCCTCACCCCGGCAGCGATTGCTGCTCTCTCGTCGAGTGGTGCGCTCTCCAACTTGATGGGAAGCGGCGGCTCCGTCACCACCAATCCAACGCCAGAGCAGTTGAGCACGTTAACGCCCGATCAGGTCGCGCAAATCGCGACGCACGCCGAGCAGCATTCGCCCAGCGTGGTCGATCAGATGAGCTCGTTTTATGCGCATCATTCGGGCCTCATCAAAACGCTTGGCGGTGCCGCGCTCGCCATTGCCATGGCCAAGATGGCGAACGGCATGAAAAACGCCGGTTGATGATGTGCGCTTTGCACCGCGTAGTTGCGATCTTATCGTGATGAAAAAACGACAACGCAGCCGCCTTATTTTGACTTCAGCCCCGGCCGGCAGTTGCTGTAGCACCCCTTGACCGCGATGTCATGGGTTCGGCGAAGTAACGCGCCGAAACGCCTCGCGCTGTCTGCATTGATTGGGCTGCCGCTGTTCGGCGTACTGTTAATCTGGCGACCATTCATTGAGTCTGCGCTGATCGGGTGGTGTGTGCTGGCCGCTACCAATTTGGTGCTGGCGTGGTTCTGCGTCCATCGCGCCAACCATCGCGAAACACAAACCAGCGTCGCCGAACAGGATCAGAGCAGCACGCTGATGTTGGTGACCATCATCGTGAGCGCCGCAATCAGTTTGGTTGCCATTGCGTTTCTGCTGTCCACGTCGAAAGAGCAACCATTTTCGGCGCGGCTCGCGCACATACTGCTCGCTGTCACCACCATCGCGCTGTCGTGGCTTCTGATGCATGCGCGATTCGGTTTTCACTATGCGCATTGCTACTACCGCAAGTACGCAAAAAAGGGCGATGAGCCGATCTTTAACTTCCCCGGGTCGCATCCACCCGATTACCTGGATTTCATGTACTTCAGCTACGTGCTTGGCATGACATCACAAGTGTCCGACGTCACTATCAACACGCGGGCAATGCGCCGCCTTGCACTTCTGCATGGTCTCATCTCGTTTGCTTTCAATCTGATGATCGTCGCGTTTTTCATCAACGTTCTCGGTGCGGTGTTGTAGCGCGCCGTCCGAGGTATTGATAAGTCAGAGTAAGGTCAGTCGCAATCGCCGAAAATGGCTCATCAATTTGAGCTCACTTAAAGGCAAAACACCGATGCTCGACAAACTCGGTCCTGGCCTGATCACTGGCGCTGCGGATGATGATCCCAGCGGCATCGCGACGTACTCGCAGGCAGGCGCGCAGTTTGGCTTCAGCATGCTGTGGACGATGATATTCACCTATCCGCTGATGTGCGGCATTCAGATGGTAAGCGCGCGGCTAGGTTGCCTGACTGGCAGGGGGCTTACCGCCAACATCAAGGCCGAGTATCCCAAGGTGGTGCTCTACGCCATAGTGAGCCTGCTGGTGCTGGCCAATACCATCAATATTGCCGCTGACATTGCGGCAATGGGCGAGGCGCTCTTTTTGCTGCTGGGTGGCTCAGCGCACGTCTATTCCGTTACCTTCGGCTTGTTGTGCCTTGTGCTGCAAGTCTTCATTCCGTATCAAAGCTACGTTCGCTATCTAAAGTGGCTGACGCTCGCGCTGCTCTCGTATGTCGCAGTGGCGTTTTCGATTGAGGTGCCGTGGGTTGAAGTCGCGACGCGTATTGTGTGGCCCAAGCTTGAGCTGAATCGCGACAGCATCATGATGATTGTGGCCGTGTTCGGAACAACCATCAGTCCCTACCTTTTCTTCTGGCAAGCCGCGCAGGAGATGGAGGATTTGCGCAAATTTCACGACGCGGGCGCGAAGATTGCGCCGGAAGCTGCCCGCACGCACCTCAAGCGAATTCGCATTGATACGTTTATTGGCATGGGCTTCTCGAATGTGGTCGCATTCTTCATCATTTTGAGTGCTGCCGCGACGCTTCATAAAGCCGGTATCACCGATATTCAAACCTCTGCTCAAGCGGCAGAAGCGCTGCGTCCACTCGCGGGTGATTTCGCGTTTTTGCTGTTTAGTCTGGGCATCATCGGTACTGGCATGCTGGCTGTGCCAGTGCTTGCCGGATCGGCCGCCTACGCAGTGGTTGAATGCTTCGACTGGGGCTCCGGGCTCGACAAGAAGCTGCTGGAAGCGAAAGAGTTCTACGCCATCATCGCGCTGTCCACCGTCGGCGGCGTCGTGCTTAATTTCATGCCGATAGACCCGATCAAAGCGCTGTTCTGGAGTGCAGTGATTAATGGCGTGATCGCGCTGCCGATCATGATTGTGATGATGCTGCTCGGCACCAGCGAACGCGTAATGGGCCAGTTTCGTATTGGCAAACGCTTGCGCTGGCTGGGGTGGTTGGCGACCGTGGTGATGGCCGTTGCGGTGGTTGCTATGTTCGTGACGCTTTGACCGACCTTAGCGTTGCAGGATGGGTACTACCCTCGTCGTAGTCCTCGCGAAGCGCAAAACCACGCCGACGACGCGGTTCAGTGAACAGGCAGTAAGTGCCCGCTCTAGTGTTATTCCATTTCAAAGTCAGTATTGATTTTGAAATGGAATTATTTAGCGCCCGCCAGTTCAAGTGCCTTCACCATGTCTGCATCGTTGCGTTCACGCGCAATTTGCAGCGCAGTGCGACCAGTTGCGTCGCGCACGTTGACGTTAGCGCCGCGAGCTAATGCCGCCCGCAATGCGGTGACGTTGCCAACCCGAATTGCGCTAAACATCGCGGTATCAGGCGCACTTAAGACGCCTTGACGCATTGCCGGGCGACCACCAGCGGCGGCGGCCTGCGGGCTCGCTGCGGGTGCTGCGGGCGGCGGTGCGGCAGCAGACAACGCACCGGATGCGGATGCGGGAAATGCGTTAGGTGGTGCTCCGGCTTCTGTCGGGGCGGCAGCGACGGCGGTGCGCGCGGCGGTGCCGGGTCGGGTCGCCTTACGCATCTCAGCGGAAGCAACCATCGTTTCACCGAAAGGCTCCGACGTGGCGGCTTCAGGGATGGCTGAAGTCGTTGCGGCAGGTGTCGCCGGTGCTGCCGCTACCGGCGCCGCAACCGCTACCGCACTTTGCGCTCCCGCAGGTGCCGTTTGCTCTGCCCGCTTTAAGGGCGCATCCACCTTTGCCAGAGCGACGCTGGTGTCTCTGCGGGCGGTCTCGGCAACGCTATCGCGCGGCCCACTAACAACCGCGCTGTTGCTAGCGCTAGTCGCGCCTACGCGCTCGCGGGTGGCAGTATCTTTCGCTACCGTCGCCGATCTAGTGGGCATCGCGATGGCGACAGCGGTTTCCGGCTGCGCGGGCGCGGCAACGGTCGCAGGAATCGTTGGCACGCCAGCGGCAGACGCGGCACCCGACGTCACAGACGCCACCTGAGCCGCCGACGCAGCATCGGCAGTCGCTGATCCGGTCGCAGGCGCTTTAGCGCTCTGGGGTGCGGACATCACCGCGACATTCGCCTCATCGACGGTGCCGGGTCGCGTCAGTTGATACACCCATAGACCAACCACACCCAGCACGACCCCCGCGGCGATGCGCCAGATCGGCCTTGATTCGTTGGCAGCAGGTTCGGCGCGCACCGCCTCGCTCACCGAGAGCTTTGGTTCAGCCGTGGTGGCCGATTGTGCTACCACGCGCGCATGCGCGAGCACGGCAGCGCGCAACGCGGCGCTTGGTCGTGCGCCGGAGGATTGCGCTTCAAGCTCGCTGGCCTGACGATACGCGTCAATCAGCGGATCCATGCGCTTATCTGTTTGCAAAGAACTCATGCCGACACCTCCGCGAAATCTGCGAGCAGTGTTTTTAGTTTGTTCCTTGCATAGCGCAAGCGGCTCTTGGCCGTCTCGAACGTGACGCCAATGGCGGCCGCGATTTCCTCAACGCTCATGTCACCTTCGGCTTGCAACAAAAACGCTTCGCGCTGATCTTCCGGAAGTTGCTCAATTGCATCGAGCAACGCCTTGGCCTGCTCGCGCGAGCTCACCTGGCGCATGGGGCCCAGACGTGATTCAGCGGCAAGATCAGAGAACATCGATTCGCCTTCCTCATTTTCTGCGTCGATACTGGCGTGATTTTTACGGGTGCGAACGTGATCAATGACGCGATTTCGGGCCATCGTGAAGAGCCACGTTTTGAACTTGGCGGTGGGCTCGTAGCTTGCTGCCGAGCGCGTGACGGAGAACCACAGCTCTTGCACCAGATCGTCGGTTACCGCGTTGTCCTGCACACTGCGAAACACGAAGCGCCAGACGCCTGTTTCATGTCGGTCATAGAGCTGTTCAAACGCGTTCATATTGCCTCGCGCGAATGCCTGCATCAACCCCTCGTCGGTGATTTCCTCGGTTAAATTTTGCGGGGCAGGCATGCAGCGATTATCGCTGCTTCGGCCGCCTCACCCTTGCGGGTAGAGGGGACCGCTAGAACCTCTCGCAACTTAGCGCCAGAAACGCGGTGGATCCGGCACGAACCCGAGGCTGTTCGGGAACGGACGTGGTCTTGTGTTGCCGTAGTACGGGGCGGGAATCACGCCCATCGACACCAAATTTTCACGACTGTCGTAGCGAATGCTGATTGTCTCGTTCGGCGATGACTGCGCCCGATTGAACGCAGTGTTCGACACTTGTGAATATTCGCGCTCGCCGTGCCCGGTGCCGAGTTTTTCGCGCATTGCCGGCGCTGCTTCAGCACGCTTCGCCGAGCCGCCGTATTCGCTAGCTTGCGATTGAGCAGGCGCTGCTGGTGCGGGGCGGT